>DATEEG010000169.1:0-5007 GCA_035281305.1 Acidimicrobiia bacterium
TATGTTGACGATCGGACTCCTGACCGCAGGTGGCGACTGCCCGGGACTCAACGCCGCAATCCGGGGAGTGGTGACACGTGCGTCGGCGGCCGGAGCGACGGTGGTCGGCGTCGAGAACGGCTGGGCGGGCCTGATGGAAGGCCGCACCCGCCTGCTGGGACGCGACGACGTCCGCGGGATCTCGGTCCGCGGCGGCACCATATTGGGCACATCCCGCAAGGACCCATATGTTCATGGTTCCGGATTGGCGTCGCTTCAACCGACGCTGGACGCGACCGGGATCGAGGTGCTAATCGTGATCGGCGGCGATGGCTCGCTTCGAAGCGGTGCCATGCTTGCCTCCGAGGGCCTCGCCGTCATCGGGGTGCCCAAAACGATCGATAACGACATCGCCGGCACCGACGTTTCCTTTGGATTCGGAACTGCCGTCCAGATCGTGACCGACGCCATCGACCGGCTCACCACCACCGCCGAAGCGCACAATCGGATCATGGTCATCGAGGTGATGGGCAGACATTCGGGCTGGATCGCCCTTCACGCCGGCCTGGCGGGCGGCGCCGAGGCGATCCTGGTGCCGGAAGTGCCCTATGACCTCGCTGATTTGAGCGTCCGCCTGGTCGCTCGCCACCGGTCTGGAAGGGACTACTCGATCGTCGTCGTGGCCGAGGGGGTGGTGGATCCGCGCGGGGAGGCTGTGACTACCGGGACCGACATCCTCGGCTTCCAACGCTTTGGAGGAGTGTCGATGAGTATCGCCACGGAACTCGAACGACTTACGGGCTACGAAACCCGCGTGATGATCCTTGGCCACCTCCAGCGTGGCGGCACTCCAATAGCATTCGATCGGATTCTGGCGGCCCGCCTCGGAGTCAAATCCGCCGAGTTGGCCTTAGCGGGCAAGTACGGTGTAATGGCAGCGGTGAAAAACGGTGAGATCGTTGCCGTTGACCTGGCCACGGCCTGTGCCGAGCCCCGGCTGCTCCCACGATCGCTCTATGAGGAGGCTGCCTGGTTCGGAGCGTGACGACACGCTGCGAGACGGGCCCAGGGTCAAAGGATCAGCCCGCTTTTGGAATGCCGTGAGGCGAACAGACGTTTGACTATAAGTGATTGACCAGAGAACGCGAAGAAGAACCATGACCAATCGACTTAGGACGGGAACCAGCCAGATGGCTGATGGCCTCAGCCTGTATCTCGACGGAATCAGCCGCTACGGCTTGCTGACCGCCGAGGACGAAATGCGCCTCGCTCAGGCTATGGAGGCGGGCCAACAGGCGCGCGCCAGCCTGGAAGCCGGAAAAGGCCAAGCCGGAAGGGGCCAAGCGAACGGATGGTCTGCTGCCGAAAGGGCAGAGTTGGAACGCATCATCCGCGAGGGTCACCGGGCTCGCAACCGGTTCATCGAGTCGAATCTTCGACTGGTCGTCTCCAACGCCCGTCGTTATGCGGGCGGCAATGTCGACATGCTCGACCTGATCGAGGAGGGCAACCTCGGGCTGATCACCGCTGTCGAGAAATTCGATTGGCGGAAGGGCTTCAAGTTCTCCACCTACGCAACGTGGTGGATCCGCCAGGCCATGCAGCGGGCTCGCAGCAATCTCGGTGATTCGATCCGCATCCCGACCGGTTTGTTCGAAATCCTGGCGGCGGTGCGAACCTCGGCCGATGACCTTCGGGTCAAACTCGGCCGTTCTGCCACCGCAATCGAGCTTGCCGAAGAGACCGGGCTGTCGCTCTCCGACGTCATGCGGGCACTCGGGGTCAGCACCAGTGTTGCCCTCGAGACTCCGGTCGGTGAGGACGGTGCGATGCTGGGCGATTTCATCGCTGATGAGAATGCCCTGGATCCCGAGGCTGAGGTAGAGATCAAGATCGTCGAGGAGGCAGTGCGGGACAGCCTGTCCATCCTCTCCGACCTCCATCGCCGTGTGGTCGAGCTTCGCTTCGGCTTCGACGGTCCGCCGGCGACGATCGCGACCATCTCCGAAGCAATCGGGATCCCCCAGCACCAAATTCCCGAACTCATCGCCGAGGCGCTGGTGCCCATCGCGCAGAGGCTCGAGGCCGTCGAAGACATGCGCGCCGCCTGAGGGCGGTGGGCAGACCTACCTCCGGGCCCGACCAAAACCCGATTTCGGCGCGGAGCTTCGCCTCCCCGGAGTCCGTGCGCGGCGCCACCCGGAAGGAAGGACTCGCTTGCGACTTTCGGCCCTGGCGCCGGCACGGCTCCAGGGAGGATCCTGACCCCGAAAGGAGGTCTTCCATGGACCGCGAGGAAACCAAGTCGGGCGGTCGTCCGATCTGGATGATGATTGGCGTTGCGCTGCTGGCGACGTTGTTTGCTTTCTGGTTCGTCCGGGGCCGGCGGTAACCCAATTGCTACACCGGGGCACGGGTATCCGTGCTCCGTGCCCCGGTCTCGCCGCGTCACAACCCTGCTCACCTGCACAACCGACCTTCGGCCCTGTTTCCGCTGCCCTTCCATCGTCAAGCTGACTGCGACGTCTAGAGGAGCGCGATGAGCAAATCGGATCGGTACATACGGTGGTTCGGAGATCTCGGCCTTGCCGACGTCCCGATCGTTGGTGGGAAGAACGCCTCGTTGGGGGAGCTCTATCGAGAGCTGAACCCGCTGGGTGTCAGTGTTCCGAACGGCTTCGCGATCACCGCTGAGGCATTCCGAGACACTCTCAGGGAAGCCGGGCTGGGGAAGGAACTCGAGGTGCTGATGACGACGTTCGACAAGTCCGACGTCGCCGAGCTCGGTCGACGCGCCCGCCGAGCCCGGGAGCTGGTCTACGCGGCACCCCTTTCGTCCGACCTCATCGCGGGTATCGCCGACGCCTATCGCCAACTGGTGGAGGAGTACGGTCCCGATCTCAGTGTGGCGGTTCGCTCGTCGGCAACGGCCGAGGACCTCCCGACCGCCAGTTTCGCCGGCCAACACGAGAGCTTTCTGAATGTGCACGGCGCCGAGCGGGTGGTGGAAGCCACGCGCCGGTGTTTCGCTTCCTTGTTCACCGATCGCGCAGTCAGCTATCGCATCGACCAGGGCTTCGAACACCTCGCCGTGGCCCTGTCGGTCGGGGTGATGAAGATGGTGAGGTCTGACCTCGCCTCCAGCGGCGTCCTGTTCACTCTGGACACCGAATCGGGTTTTCCCGACGTTGTATTCATCACCGGGTCTTTCGGGCTCGGCGAGAACGTGGTGCAGGGAGCGGTCGATCCCGACGAGTTCTACGTGCATAAGCCCACCTTTGCCCAGGGCTTTCGGTCGGTCCTGCGACGCCGGCTCGGACGCAAGCAAATGCGCATGGTCTACGCCCAGGGCAGGGGAGGCCAGGCCACCGCGAACATCCCGACGAGCGAGGCTGAGCGCAGTCGCTTCTGTATCTCCGACGAGGAGGTGCTGACCCTGGCCGGTTATGGGATCGCGGTAGAGAACCACTACAGCGGCAAGGCCGGACATGCGGTGCCGATGGACATCGAATGGGCCAAAGATGGGCTTGACGGCCGGCTCTACCTCGTCCAGGCACGACCCGAGACGGTCGCTTCCCAGAGCAACGCCGCCATTCTGAGGGAGTACCACCTGGAGGCGTCCGGTCACGTGCTGGTCCGTGGACGGGCCGTGGGCTCTCTGGTGGCGAGCGGCCCGGTTCGAGTGGTGCTGGATGGTCGAGGACTTTCGAACTTTCGGCCGGGTGAAGTGCTCGTGGCCGACACCACCACCCCGGACTGGGAGCCGGTGATGAAGACCGCCGCCGCCATCGTTACCAATCGGGGTGGCCGCACGTGCCATGCAGCGATCGTCGCTCGGGAACTGGGCATCCCGGCAGTGGTCGGGGCCAACGATGCCACCACAGTGCTCAACGAAAGAGGAACAGTCACGGTTTCGTGCGCCGAGGGTGATGTGGGCCGGGTCTACGAGGGAGCTATCCCTTTCACCGTGACCCAGGTCGATCTGACCGAGGTTGCCCAGCCCGGCACTGAGCTGATGATCAACATCGGCAACCCGGACGGTGCGTTCCAGCTGTCCCGGCTGCCCGTGGCCGGGGTGGGGCTGGCCCGCATGGAATTCATCATCTCCGAGTCGATAAGGGCTCATCCGATGGCGCTCTTGTTCCCGGACAGAGTCGCTGATCCAATCGAACGAAGCCGCGTCATGGAACTGATTGCCGGCTACGAAAGCGGAGCGGCCTACTTCGTCCAAAAGTTGTCCGAGGGGGTAGCCACCATTGCCGCAGCCTTCTATCCCCGGCCAGTGATCGTACGCATGTCGGACTTCAAGACCAACGAGTACGCCCAACTCCTGGGAGGCGCCGGGTTCGAACCAATCGAAGCCAACCCGATGATCGGGTTTCGCGGAGCCTCCCGGTACACCCACCCGGCCTACGCCCCGGGATTCGAACTGGAGTGTTCGGCCATGAGGAGAGTCCGCGATGAGATGGGGTTGTCCAACGTCAAGCTCATGATTCCGTTCTGCCGAAGGGTGGAAGAGGGTCGTCGGGTACTGGCGGCCATGTCCGAGCACGGACTCAGGCGAGGAGAGAATGGCCTCGAGATTTTCGTAATGTGCGAGATTCCCAACAACGTCGTGCAGGTTGACGCATTTGCCGACCTCTTCGACGGATTCTCGATCGGATCCAACGACTTGACTCAACTGGTCCTCGGGGTAGACCGCGATTCGGAACTCGTCGCCTTCGACTTCGACGAGCGGGATCCGGGAGTGATGGACACAATCAAACAGGCCATCGACGGAGCCCACCGGCACGAACGCCATATAGGCATCTGCGGGCAAGCTCCCTCCGACTTTCCCGAGGTCGCCAGAGCACTGGTCGGCATGGGGATCGATTCGATCAGCCTCAACCCGGACACCGTGTTGAAGACGGCACGAGTTGTGCTGGAGGCCGAGCGAGCGCTCCTGCCGGCCGGGGCCGTCTCAACTGCTTAGAACTCTGGCGGATAGAACTCTGGCGGATAGGACTGGCGGATAGGACTCTGGGTTAG
>DATEEG010000170.1:0-3127 GCA_035281305.1 Acidimicrobiia bacterium
GTCCACGACAAGACCGGCCTGGTCGAGTTCGGTGCTCGGCTGAGTCGGGCCGGAGTCGAAATCGTGTCCTCGGGAGGCACCGCCACTGCTCTGGCCACCGCTGGCATCGCCGTGACCCTCGTCTCGGATGTCACCAAGGCAGCCGAGATGCTTGGCGGCCGGGTCAAGACTCTGCATCCCAGCATCCACGGTGGCATCCTCGCCCGGCTTTCCGACCCCGAACACCGTCGCGACCTCGACTCGCATGGAATCGAACCGTTCGAACTGGTGGTGGTCAACCTCTATCCGTTCGAAGAGACCGTCGCGGTGGCCTCAACATCCTGGGACGAGGCGATCGAACAAATCGATGTCGGCGGGCCAACGATGATCCGTGCGGCCGCCAAGAATCAGGACTTCGTCGGCGTGGTCACATCGCCCGAACAGTACGAGGAGGTCGCCGCCGAGATCGAGGCGGGAGGTCTCGAACTGGAGACCCGTCGGTACCTCGCCAGGGCGGCTTTCTTTCGCACCGCGTCCTATGACGCGGCAATCGTGAATTGGCTCGAGCGTGGCGACGTCCCGGCCCGATTGGCGGTAACCCTGGAGCGGCAGTCCGTCCTTCGATACGGCGAGAACCCACATCAGCAGGCGGGTATCTATCGAGAAACCGGTACCGCCCCCTGGTGGTCGCGTACGAGGATCGTCCAGGGCAAAGAGATGTCGTTCAACAACTACCTTGACGCCGAGTCGGCCTGGAGGCTCGTCAACGACCTCTCTCGTCCCGGCGTGGTGATCGTCAAGCACAACAATCCGTGCGGAGTGGCGGTCGGCGACGATATCGCCTCGGCCTTCCAGGGCGCGTGGGACTCCGATCCTCTGGCTGCCTTCGGGGGAGTGGTAGCACTCAATCGGCCTCTGGACGCAGCGGGGGCCGCCGCCATCGTGGGACGGTTCATCGAGGTCCTGATTGCGCCTTCGGTCGAGACGATCGGTGATCTCAAGACTCAGGCCTCGTTGCGAATCCTCGAGAGCCCGGTTCCACATGGCCTCGATCTGGATCTTCGCCGGGTCGAGGACGGCGTCATGGCGCAGCGTCGCGATGTCGTCGACCTCGACGGGTGGGAGGTCATGACCCCCCGAATCCCGCTTCCCAACGAACTCGATGATCTGCGCCTTGCCTGGACCGTGGCCGCCCACACCAAGTCCAACTCAGTGGTCCTGGCCATGGCTGGAAAGACGGTCGGGGTCGGTGCCGGCGACCAGAGTCGGGTCGGGTCGGCCCGGAGAGCCCTCGATCAGGCCGGTGAACGCGCGGTTGGCTCGTTGGCGGCATCGGACGCCTTCTTTCCATTCCCCGACGGCATCGAGTTGCTGGCCGCAGCCGGAATAACGGGCATCGTCGCTCCCGGTGGCTCCAAGCGAGATTCCCAGGTCCTCGCAGTAGCCGAGCAGCTCGGCCTGGTCTTCGTCAAAGCCCCTCATCGCCACTTCAGACACTGAAGAGCGTGGTGCGTGGTGCGTGGTGCGTTAGAACCAGCGACAACGATCATCGCTAGGTTCCGACGCACCTCGGACCACGCATAACGCACCACGTTCTCCGATAGCATCGAAGAATGTCCGCAACGTTGCTCGACGGGAAATTGGTGGCTGCCGCTGTCAAAGCCGAGGTTGCGCTCGGAGTCAAGAAGTTGGGACGGTCACCCGGTCTGGCGACCGTTCTCGTGGGGGAAGATCCCGCCTCCCAGGTGTACGTGCGCGGCAAGAGGCGTGACGCCGAGGAGGTCGGGATGGCGTCCATTCATCACCACCTCCCAGCTTCGATTTCCCAGTCGGAGATCGAGTCCCTCATCGACTCCCTCAACAACGATCCGGCCGTAGATGGCATCCTCGTGCAGCTTCCGCTTCCGGGGGAACTGGACGGGGAATCAGCCGTTCGTGCGATCAGCCCATCCAAGGATGCCGACGGTCTCCATCCTTTCAATCTGGGTTTGCTCGTGCTCGATCAGCCAGGGCCTCGTCCTTGCACTCCCTCGGGAGTGGTGAGGATCCTCGACCACTACGGGATCCCAACCGCAGGAGCGAAAGCGGTGGTAGTAGGGCGCTCATTCCTGGTCGGTCGGCCTCTCGCTCTGATGCTGTCGTCGCGGGGAACCGACGCTACGGTGACCGTCGCCCACTCACGGACCCGCAACCTCGCCGAGGTGACCCGTCAGGCGGACATCCTGATAGCGGCTGTCGGCGTGCCCCGCATGATCACCGCAGCCCACGTCAAGCCAGGCGCGACCGTGATCGACGTCGGGATCAACCGTCTCGACGACGACCGACTGGTGGGCGACGTCGACTTCGACGGCGTCGAGAAAGTGGCCGACGCCATCACCCCGGTCCCCGGTGGGGTCGGTCCCATGACGCGGGCCATGCTTCTGGCCAACACTCTCAGCGCTGCTTCGCAGCGCCCGTAATGCGTGGTGGGTGGTGCGTTTTGCGTTTAAGAACGGACCTCGAACCCTCTGTTTTCCCGCCACGTTTTTTGGATCAAGACGCACCACGCAGAACGCACCACGCACCACCTGACCTCGGGACCCGGTGAGGCCGGTACCCTCTCGAAAAGCGCAACAAGGAGTTCCTCTTGGCAACCACCATCACTATGGGTCCTTCCGGTCTGGTCGTACCAGACGACCCGATCATTCCGTTTATCGAGGGTGACGGAACCGGACCCGACATATGGGCGGCGGCCGTGCGAGTCCTCGAAGCCGCGGTCCAGAAGGCCTACGGGGGCGACCGCGTCATCGCCTGGAAAGAGGTTCTGGCCGGTGAGAAGGCGTACAACAAGACCGGCTCCTGGCTGCCCGACGAAACCGTCGACGCCTTTCGACAGTACCTTGTAGGCATCAAGGGTCCGCTGACCACTCCCGTCGGTGGCGGGATCCGTTCACTCAACGTCGCCCTTCGCCAGACCCTCGACCTCTACGTGTGCCTCCGACCGGTTCGCTGGTTCACCGGGGTCCCTTCCCCGGTACGCAATCCTGAGGAAGTGGACATGGTGATCTTCCGCGAGAATACGGAGGACGTCTACGCCGGCAAAGAGCTAGAGGAAGGCTCCGATGGCGCTCGCAAGCTCCTCGAGTTCCTCGACAAGGAATTCGGATGG
>DATEEG010000171.1:0-7033 GCA_035281305.1 Acidimicrobiia bacterium
AGGTCCTCCTCTTCGATGCCGATGTCGCGGAACAACTCATAGAGCTGGGCCAGTTCCCGATTGCGGAAATGCTCTATGTGGGTCTTCTCGAGGTCGATTTCCGAGGCGAGAACCTCGGATTGCGACTTCGTCGCCAGATACTCGCCGGCGGCCATCGACACAGCACCGGCGATTGCTCCGGCCACCGCCGTGAGAAGCACCTGGCGGCGGTCCAGACCTCCCCCGACGACGCCTGCCACCAGCAGGAACATCGACACCAGCCCGTCGTTGACGCCCAGGATCATGTCCCGCCAGTACTGACGAGAAGCGCCGACATGGGGCTCGTAGACAACCCGGTTGGTATCGCTCATAAGTCCGGGTGAAAGTTACCCGACTGGAGCCCGTGCGGGCTCGTCTACTGTTCGATCCCCGAAACACCCGTGTCCTCAATGATCATCGTCATGCGCCACGAGGCGACCGAAGCCGACATCGCCGCCGTGGTGGCGCGTCTCGAGGGAATCGGGTGCGAGGCGCACGTTTCCCGTGGCCAGCTCCGAACCGTCATCGGGGCCATCGGAGATCGCGACCAGATTCAAACCCTCCCCTGGGAGGCCATGTCCGGAGTCGAGAAGGCAGTTCCAGTGCTCAAGTCCTTCCGCTTCGTATCTCGTGACTTCCAGGCAGAGGACTCGGTCATCAAGGTCGGTGGCGCAACTTTTGGTGGGGGGCACTTCACGACGATCGCCGGTCCCTGCGCTGCCGAGAATCGCGATCAGGTGATGCGCACTGCCGAGGCTGTCAAGCTTGCCGGCGCCAAGATGCTGCGGGGCGACGCGTTCAAGCCGAGGACGTCCCCGTACGCGTTCCAGGGTCTGGGAGAGGCCGGCCTCCAACTCATGGCCGAGGCGCGCGAACAATTCGAATTGCCGTTCGTAGCCGAAGTTCTCGACTCCCGTGACGTCGGTCTGGTCTCCTCTTATGCAGACGTGCTTCGGATCGGCACGCGCAACATGTCAAATTTCACGCTCCTGGCCGAGGTCGGCCGCCAGCCCAGGCCCGTGCAGTTGAAACGCGGTTTCACGGCCACACTGGAAGAGTGGCTGAATGCCGCCGAGTACATCTACAAGGAGGGCAACCACCAGATCATCCTGGTCGAACGAGGGATCAGGACCTTCGAGACAGCCGCCCGCAACACCCTTGACATAACGGCGGTTCCGTTGATCAAGGGCATGTCTCATCTCCCGATAGTCATCGACCCCTCCCATTCGGGTGGGCGGCGGGAGTTGGTTGCTCCTTTGGCCAGGGCCGGGGTCGCCGCCGGGGCGGACGGGATCATGGTCGATGTCCATCCCACCCCTGACACCGCCCTGGTGGACGGCGCTCAGGCACTCCTGCCGTCGGAGTTCGCCGGGATGATGACCGCGGTCAACGCGATCGCCTCGGTTCTCGGCCGCGTCCTCTGACCATGCCCGTCGCCGCCCTGCTCGGAACCGGGCTAATCGGTGCTTCGATCGGGATCGGCCTTCGCGGCATCGGATGGCTCGTGGTGGGATGGGATCCCGACGTTGACGCTGGCCAAGGGGCGGTCAAATGCGGCGCCGTGGACCGCCTGGCTTCATCCGTCGACGAGGCGATGAACGGTGCCGACCTCGTCGTGCTGGCCGGGCCCCCGGTGGCCATCGAGGACCAACTGCGGATCCTCGACACCGACCTTCTGGTGACCGACGTCGCCGGCGTCAAGGCACCAATGGTGGCCGCCGGCCGTCACCTGCCCCACTTCGTGGCGGGTCATCCGATGGCGGGACGAGAGTCCTCCGGGCCCGGCGCAGCCTCCGGTTCGCTGTTTCGAGGCGCCACCTGGGTCCTCTGCACCGACAATGCCCACCCGGCGGACCTCGCTGCCGTCGAAGCGATCGTCACCGGCCTCGGAGCGATCCCGGTCCTGATGGACGCAAGCGACCACGACGCGGCGGTGGCGGCCATCAGTCATCTTCCGCAGGTGGTCGCCTCGGCCCTCGTCAACCGGGTCGCCCGCCACCCGACGGCACTCGATCTGGCGGCCGGTGGTTTCAGGGATATCACGCGCATTGCTCTGTCCGATCCCGGCTGGTGGGCCGATGTGCTGGTCGAGAATCGGGCGGCGCTGGGACTGTTGCTGCGCAGCCTCGGCGATGACTTGCGGGCCTGGGCCGACCTGCTCGAGTCAGAGGATCGCCAAGGGGTGGGTGCCGAGATGCTCTCCGCTCGGACTGCCCGCAGGTCGCTGAGCGCTCCGGTGGCGGCGGTGGGCGTGGTGCTCGACGATACGCCGGGTGAGATTGCCCGGGTCGGGCATGCGCTGGAGTCCTCGGGCGTCGACCTCCGTGACCTGCAACTTCGCCACGCCACCCACGGTGGCGGCGGAGTGCTCACACTTTCGGTCAAGGCCGCCGAAGCCGATCGGCTCAGGGCCGCGTTGACGGGGGACGGCTTCCGGCTTCTCGACTGAGCGAGTCAGGCCGTGCCGACAGCAGGGCCAACACCGACGAGATACCGGCGAGCAGGCCGATCTCGAGTGCAGCCTCGTCCACCTGGAAAGCCGACGAATGAAGGTCGACATCACGGCCGCCCGGGCGGGCTCCCAGCCGAAGCAAGGCGCCGGGAACTGCTTCCGTGAAACGAGCGAAGTCTTCGGCCCCCATGCTGGTTGGTGCCACGGTTACGGCTTCGAGGCCGAGATTGTGGGCGATCGCCTCCCGGCAGACGGCGACCACGTTTTCGTTGTTGATGACGGGCGGGATCCCGCGCTGGAAGTGAAATGTCACCTTGGCTCCGGTGGGAGCGGCGATTTCTTGCACGAGCTTTTCGATCAGGCCGGGTATGTCTTCCCACATACTCCGGTCGAGGGTGCGGCACGTTCCGGAAAGCTCAACGGTCGACGGGATCACGTTGTCGGCGGTACCGCCCACGACCTTCCCGAATACCAGCACCAAGGGGGCCCGAGAATCGGTGAGGCGGTCGAGCAGAGCCGGAAGATCGGTGATCACCTTCCCGGCCGCATAGACCAGATCGACCGTGCGGTGCGGTCGGGCAGTGTGACCGCCCGGACCTTCCAGGGTGATGTAGAAGCGGTCGGCCGATGCGGTGATAGGCCCCGACCTGAGGCCCACGCGGCCGGGGACGATGGTGGGATCAACGTGGAAGGCGATAACCGAATCGAGGCCGTCGGCGGCGCCTTCGCGGACCATTTCTTGCCCGCCTCCGGGGAAAGTCTCCTCGGCCGGCTGGAAGATGACCCGGACCCTGCCGGGGAGGGGCTCGAGGCGCGCGAGCGCCAGGGCGATCCCTATCCCGATCGCGGTGTGGGCATCGTGGCCGCAGGCGTGCATTACGGACGGAACCTCGGATCGAAACTCGAGGCCTTCGGGTTCCTGAATCGGGAGCGCGTCGAGATCGGCCCTGAAGCCCACGATCGGGCCACCCGAACCGATTTCGACGGTGAGACCGGTCAGCGGAGTCCTGGTGCGGGGGCTCAGGCCGTTGCTTCGCAGCGTCCCTGCCACCAGTTCGGTGGTCTGGTACTCCAAATGGGCAAGTTCGGGATGGCGATGAATGGCGCGGCGCAGGCCGACGACGGTCGGTAGAAGCTCGGCGACCACTGCCCGTATCGCCCCGGATCTGCCGATCCCATCTGGCTGGCTGATCCCCGCCGAGTTGCTGATCCCATCTGGGGCAATCATTCGCAAGCGATGCTACCGACAATTCTGGGGACCGGTTCTAGCGCACCAAACGCGGCCCAGGGGCCGCGTTTGGCACGCGAAAGCGGGGTCAGTCCTGGAAGAAGCGGTGTTCGAAGATGCGCCGAGCTCGCCGGGTCGTCCTCCGATACTCCTCTCGAAGTCGAGAGCGGCTGTCATACCCGAGCGACCGGGCAAGGCGGGCTCCCTCCTCGCCGTCGAGCGGGAGCGAGTCATGAGAGCGACCGGTTTGCACGAAAAGCCGGTTCCGCAACTGTGTGCAGAGCCGATAGGTAATGGCGAGATGCTCGGCCTCTCCGGCGGAGATGGTGCCGATCGCCGCCAGCTGATCGAGGGCTCCGAGGGTGCTGGTGGTCTGCAGTTCGGGGTGCCTGCGGCCCAAACGAAGCTGCCAGAGTTGTGCAAGGAACTCGATGTCGCTCAGGCCGCCCGGACCCAGCTTGAGGTGGAAGTCCGGATCATCCCCCCTCGGCAAGCGTTCACGCTCGACCCGGGCCTTGATGCTGCGCACCGAACGGATCATCTCCAATGGAACTTCCTCCGGGAACGCCTGCGATCTGACAAGCTCTTCGAAGTCGGCGCGGACAGCTGGGTCTCCGGCCACGGGCCTGGCCTTGATCAGCGCCAGCAACTCCCAGGGCTCGGCCCGCTTCGAGTAGTAGGAGCGAAAAGCGTCCAGCGAGCGGGCGAGGGAGCCCTGCTTGCCTTCGGGCCGGAGGCCGGCGTCGACCTCGTAGGCGACGCCGTCGGAGGTGTGCCGGCCGAGAACGCCGGCAAACTCGCCGGCGAGCCGCAATCCCGCTTGGGTGTCGTCAGCCGAGCCGATGACGTAGACGAGATCGAGGTCGGAGCCGTATCCGAGTTCGCGGCCTCCCCACTTTCCCATAGCGACAACCGCAAACGGGAGCGGACCGACAACCTGGGATGCCGTCCATAGGCCTGCCAACGCGGCCGCGTCGGCGGTGTCGGTCAAAGCTGCTGAGACCCGGTCGACGTCGGCCATGCCCAGCAAATCCGCCGCGGCGGTCCGCAGCATCCGCCTCCGGACCAGCCTCCGGAGCGAGGCCATGCGGGCGTCACGATCGGGACGAAGCTGCATCCGTTCGAGAGCCCGAACTGTGTCCTCCGAGGACGGCAGCTCCAGCAGCAGCTTGTCGTCGGCGAGCCGGGGAAGGAACTCGGGGATCCTGTCGAGGAAAGTGCCGACCAGGCGACTCGAGCCGAGCAGGTGACACAGACGTTGCGCCACCGTGGGCCGGTCGCGCAGAATCGAGGTGAGCTCGGCGTTGTCCCGGCTGGCCGCGACCAGAGTCGTCAGTTGGCTGAGGCCCATATCGGGATTGGGCGTGTCGGCCAGCCACTCCACCATGAGTGGCAACAACTGCTGCATCAATCTCGACCGCCGTGACATGCCGGCAGTGAGATCTTCGATCGCCTGGGCAGCCAATCGCAGGTCAACGAATCCGAGCGCTTCGAGACGGGCCACGGCTCTGTCGCGGGCCAGGCCCGCGGGGGAGGCGGCCGCAAAAGCCTCTAGCAGGGGCCTGTAGTAGAGGCGCTCGTGCAGGCTCCGCACTTGATGACGATGCTTGCTGAGGTCGCTGTTGAATTGGCTGACGGCCGATCGTTCGGAGGAGCGGTAGCCCATTGCGAACGCCAGCTGCTCGCGGTCGGGCGGCAGCCGATGGGTCTGAGCCATCTGCCACACCTGCAGGCGATGCTCGACGTTGCGAAGGAATGAATAGGAGTCGGCCAGGGAGTCGGCGTCGTCCTGGCGCACATATCCTCCCGCAGCCAGGGCAGCGATCGCAGGCAGGGTCCCGGGCGAGCGCAGTTGGGGATCCGCCCGACCGTGCACGAGTTGTAGCAGCTGAACCGAGAACTCGACATCCCTGATTCCACCAGGGGCCCGCTTGATGTCGTCGGGGTCGGCGCCTTCTTCGGATCGCTTCTTGAGCTGGCGAAGAAGTCGGATGGAATCCGAGCTGATACTGGCCGGCCACACGAATTCTCCGACCATCGATAGAAACCTCTCGCCCAGCTCCCTGTCCCCGGCGGCGAAGCGCGCTTTCAGCAGGGCCTGAAACTCCCAGGCCTCACCCCACTTCTCGTAATAGGTCCGATACGAGTCGAGAGTCCTCACCAGGGGGCCGGTGCCGCCCTCCGGTCGCAGGTCGGCGTCAACCCGGAAGGCAATCCCCTCATAGGTGGGACGGCTCAACCCGTCGATCAGGGCCGTTGCCAGCTTGTTGGCAAGCCGGCGCGATTCGTCGGCATCGCCTGGGCCCGGCGCATAGACGAAGAGCAGGTCGATGTCGGAGGAGTAATTGAGTTCACGGCCACCCCACTTTCCCAAAGCGATCACTGCCAGAGCCACCTCCTCGATGCCCGGGAATTTGGCGGCTAGTTCCGACCTGGCGTTCTCGATCGTGAACGCCACCGTCTCGTCGGCCAGATCGCTGAGGGCCAAGGTGACGGTCTCGAGATCCCAGCGATGATGGATGTCGGCCAGGACTATGTCGAAGATTCGCTGCTGAACGTAGAGTCGGGGATCACCCCCCGGTGTCGCCGGCTCGTCCAGCCATTCAGGATGCCGCAGCAATGAGTCCCACAGGCTCCTGCTCGTCGATGCCAATGCGGCCAGTTCCTCTCCCACACGGCCGGCTAAAGAGATGCCCTTGTCAGCCAGCGTGGCCAATCGATGCCACGTTCCGTCAGGGTCGGGTGCGCCCCGGACGGCTCCGAACATTCCCTGATATTCAGGGGCGGGCTGTCCTTCGACGATCCACCCCAGAGCCTCGAGGCGAGGCAGCACAGCCGCCCCCACACCGAGGCGCGCGGTCGACGCACCGCGTGCCGTCACGAATGGATGCCGGGTGTCGGCTCTTGCTCCGGCTCCATCGAGGCCCGATCAGGGCCCGGGATCAACGGTTCGCCCGAGCCCTGGGCGACGAGGTCACCGGACTGCTCGAACTCGATGACGTGCTCGAGGGACGGGTCGTAGATGACGCCGAAGTTGATCATGGCCGATCCCACAGCCTTCTTGCTCGGAGACCGAGGTATGTAGTCGACCAGGCCTTCGTCTCCCAGTCGCCGCACCAGCAGATGGATCCCGACCCCGGCCAACCCGAGCACCAGCAGAGCAACAGGCAAGAACCAGTACCAGGCCATGAGAAGAAGGATAAGGCGCCGTGATCGGCTAACCGGGGCCGAGCTTTCCCAGTAGGCAGTAGGGGAGTAGGCAGTAGGCAGCCCGAATCGGATTGCGACGTTTTCGGTCTTTTCTGCCTACTGCCTACTGATGGCTGCTTACTGAT
>DATEEG010000172.1:0-8401 GCA_035281305.1 Acidimicrobiia bacterium
ACGGACCGACGCTCTTCCTCCCTGCTCGTCGACGGCCAGACCGCTGGTCCCGATCACGGCTGGCTTTCCCATGCCGCGGGCCACGACGGCCGCGTGGCTTCCCCCGCCACCCCTGGAGGTCAGTATTCCGGCGGCGGCGGCCATCCCGTGAATGTCGTCAGGGGTTGTTTCGGGTCTCACCAACAACACGGTTTCGCCTCTCTTGACCCATTCGACGGCGGTGTTGGCGGAGAAAACGACTTTGCCCACAGCAGCTCCGGGGCTGGCACCAAGGCCACTTGCCAGTGGAGGATCTGCTTTGGTCTGGTCGATCCGGGCGCGGTCGAGTTGCTCGAGTGACGCCGGGTCAACCAACTTGACGGCACCGGCCCGATCGATGATCCCTTGTCCGACCATGTCCACTGCGATCTTCACCGCGGCATGGGCAGACCTCTTGCCCGAGCGGGTCTGCAGCATCCACAGCTCGCCCCGCTCGATGGTGAACTCGATGTCGCACATGTCTTTGAAATGACGCTCGAGCCCGTCCATCACCGAAAGCAACTCGGCGTGGCATTGGGGATGAATGTCAGCCAGATCGTCGAGAGGAGATGTGTTGCGGATGCCGGCCACAACGTCTTCGCCCTGGGCTCGGGCCAGGTAGCTGCCATAGGGCTTGTTCTCACCGGTCGATGGGTCACGGGTGAAGCAGACTCCGGTCCCCGAGGTTGCGCCCAGGTCCCCGAAGACCATCATCTGCACGTTGGCAGCCGTGCCGATGTCGTCAGGGATCTTGTTCAACTCCCGGTACGTCTTGGCGCGCACGTTTCCCCATGACGAGAAGACGGCTGAAATCGCGCCTCGAATCTGTTCACGCGGGTCTTGGGGAATGTGTCCCTTGCCGGAAGCGTCGACGATTTCCTTGAACCGTCTCGTGGCGTGGGCCAGATCCTCGGCCGTGAGCGATGAGTCGTCGTCCACTCTCCGACTAGCCCGTAGATCGGTGAGGACTTCCTGGAAGAGGTGCTCAGGGACTCCCAGCACTACATCTCCGTACATCTGGACGAAGCGCCGATACGCGTCCCAGGCGAAATGCCGATCGCCCGACCAGGACGCAAGCAACTCGACGACCTCATCGTTGACACCGAGATTGAGGACGGTGTCCATCATGCCGGGCATCGAGAACTTGGCCCCCGAGCGCACCGAAACCAGGAGGGGGGCAGGCCCGCCGCCAAACGTGCGCGCACTTTCCTTTTCGAGCCGGGCAACGGCCTCGTCGACCTCCTGCCACAGGCTGTCGGGAACCCGGCCGTCCTTCATGACCTGGCGGCAGGCGTCGGTCGTGATCGTGAAGCCAGGCGGAACCCGAAGACCCAGTCGGGTCATCTCCGCCAATCCGGCCCCTTTGCCACCCAGGAGATCGCGCATCGACGCGTCTCCTTCTGAGAAATCGAGTACGTAGCCCATCGCCAGCAAAGCTAATGCCTTTCGAGCGGTCGTCCGTCAAATCGCCCGCGAAAGCCTTGCTAGGTTTCGGGTTTCTCATGCCGACACCCGTTGCCTTCGCGCATGCCACCGGTTTCTGCGGCGGCGTTTGGAGGCCGGTGGTGGCGTCCCTTCCGAGCGGTGTCGAAGCCCTGGTGTGGGACTTCCCCTGCCACGGTTCCGCCGCCAAGCTGGAGCACCCGATCGACTGGTGGGACATGGGAACTTTCGCCCTGGCGCAGGTTGCCGGTCGACCCCCCCTGATCGGGGTTGGCCATTCGATGGGGGGAGCGGCGCTCCTCATGGCCGAGCTCAAAGCTCCCGGAACTTTCGCCGCCCTCCTCCTGATCGAACCGATCGTGTTTCCACCCCCATTCGAACGGCGCGACGGACCCCTCGCGTCCCTGGCTTTGAAACGGAAGGACCGCTTCGAATCCCGCGCCGCGGCGATATCCAATTTCGCCGACAAGCTCCCGTTCTCGGTCTGGAACCGCATGGCGTTCGACGGCTACATCGACTGCGGATTGATCGAAACACCGGAAGGTGTCGAATTGACCTGCAACCCTCTCGACGAAGCCGAGATTTATCGCGCAGCCACCCAGCACGGGGTGTGGGATCTGCTCGGACAAGTGGTTCCCCCCGTGAGGATTTTGGCGGGGGCCTCGTCGGAGACCCACACCCTCGACTTCGTGCGACACCTGGCGAGCCAGATTCCCGCTTGCGACTACGAGATCGTTCCCGGGACTGGCCACTTCCTCCCGATGGAGGTGCCGGAGGTAGTCGTCGAGCAGATCGGCCGGATGGAGGCGCGGCTTACCGGGTGAACCTGGCTCCCGCGATCCCGACCGACAGCAGGAAGCCGAAGACCAGATGGAGCCGGGCGGTCCCGGCCAGGAGCGGAATCAAGCCGGGTCCATCTTGTCTCTTGGCGATGTGATTGAGACTCGGCACGATCGGAACGGCCAGTACAACCGCCAGCGCCGGGACGGGGACCACCCGGGCAAGCGCCAACCCGGCGGTGAGGGCGATCGCACCCCAGGTGAGCCACGCATAGAGGCGGACAGTGCGCGAGCGGCCCAACAGGACTGCGAGGGTGCGCTTGCCGACGCGGGAGTCAGTGGGAATGTCACGCAAATTGTTGGCGACGAGAATCGCCGCCGCCAGCATTCCGATCGGTATTCCCGCCAGCCAGACCCATCCCGGGACCGAACCGTCGTGGACCAACCGGCTGCCCCCGGTGGCGACGAGACCAAAGAAGAGGAACACGAACAACTCCCCGAGTCCCCGATAGCCGTAAGGGATCGGTCCCCCGACGTATCCGAGCATCGCCACGATGGATGCCACGCCGATCAGGATCACCACCGGCCCGGCGAGGAGGGACAGGCCGATCCCCGCCGCTGCCGCCAGAGCGATCGCCACCGCCGTCGCCAGCCACATTTGCCGGGCGGCGATTAGCCCGGAGGCAACCATTCTCTGCGGACCGACTCGATCGCCCGGGTCGGCTCCGCGGGCGGCGTCGGAGGCGTCGTTGGCAAAGTTGGCTCCCACCTGGATCGCCAGTGCTCCCACCAACGCCAGCAGGAACGCCCTCCAATCGAACGCGCGGTCGTAGAAGGCGGCTGCCGATCCAACGAAAACCGGCACGACGGCGGCAGGCAAGGTTCGCAGCCGCGCCGCCTGGACCCATGGGTTCGTCTGGCGTCTGGCGTCTGGCGTCTGGCGTCTTAGAAGTGCCACGGAAATTTGCGGTAGTCCGGGTCCCGCTTGTCGAGGAAGGCGTCGCGCCCTTCGGCCGCTTCCTCGGTTCCATAGGCGAGCCGGGTCGCCTCTCCGGCGAAGAGTTGTTGACCGACCAAACCGTCGTCGATCAGGTTGAAGGCGTATTTGAGCATCCGCTGGGCCGTGGGGGACTTGGCTCCGATCTCCGCAGCCCACTCGAGGGCGACGCTCTCGAGGTCGGAGTGAGGAACCGAGGCGTTGGCCATCCCCATAGCCAGAGCTTCATCTGCGGTGTACGAGTGGCCGAGGAAGAAAATCTCCCTGGCACGTTTCTGACCGACCATCCGGGCCAGGTAAGCCGAACCGAAACCACCGTCGAAGCTGGCGACGTCGGCGTCGGTCTGCTTGAACAAGCCGTGATCCTGGCAGGCGATCGTCAGATCGCACACGACGTGGAGGGAGTGGCCGCCACCGACGGCCCACCCCGGCACCACGGCGACAACCACCTTCGGCATGAATCGGATGAGGCGCTGGCACTCGAGAATGTGGAGCCGGCCCACTTTGGTCCGGTCGATCCCTCCCGCGGTCTCATCCGCTGAGTACTGATAGCCATCGGCGCCCCTGATCCGCTGATCGCCTCCCGAACAGAATGCCCATCCGCCGTCTTTGGGGGAGGGGCCGTTGCCGGTCAGGAGTACCACCCCGACATCGGGAGTCATGCGAGCGTGGTCGAGGGCGGCGTAAAGCTCGTCGACGGTATGGGGGCGAAAGGCGTTGCGCACCTCGGGACGGTTGAAGGCGATCCGAACGGTCCCCTGACCGATCGCGCGGTGATAAGTGATGTCGGTGAAGGAGTGCTCGTCGACTTCCGTCCAGCGACTGGGATCGAAATGCTCGGAGATCACAGGGAGAATGTAGACCGGAAGGCGGAAGGCGGAAGCCGTCCGACTGAGACGCCAGACGCCAGACGCCAGACGCCAGACGCCAGACCTACTAAACCTCAAACTCGCACCTCGAACCACATGATCGACCTCGACCGGCAGTTAGAACTGAATCCTGACGCACCGTTCCTCGTGACGAGGGCGGAGAGTCTCACCTATGGGGGCGTCGAACGGTTGGTCGCGGGGAGGGCCCGGGACCTGGGGGATCGGTCCGGCAGCCAGGTCGTCGTCCGCACGGAGATCAGTGTCGAGTCGGTCGTCGAGATTCTTGCCGCGACCCGTTGCGGGGCAACGGCGGTGCTGATCGCGGCACCTCTCCCCGAAGACCTGGCTGCAAGGCAACTTGCAGTAGTCGCTCAGGAGGCCCGTCCCTCGCAATCGATCTTGTTCACAAGCGGTAGCTCGGGGGCGCCCAAGGGAGTTCGCCTGACGGCGTCCAACTGGGCGGCGGCGGCTGCGGTCTCTATCGACCGTCTCGAGCATGGCCCTGAGAGCCGCTGGCTCTGCCCGCTTCCCCTCCACCACGTCGGTGGGCTCAGCATCATCTATCGATCGATGGCAGCGGGGGGCAGCGTCGTCCTCGCCCCCGGGCCGGCGGACCTGGTCGCCTGGATCGGCAGAGTGCACTTTGCTTCGCTGGTTCCGACTCAGCTCTATCGAGCACTCGAAGGGCGCACCGACAGATTGACCAATAAGCCAGTCGTCCTGGTCGGCGGCGGTCGCTGCGAACCGCAACTTTTGGATGCGGCCGACGCAGCCGGGATGACGGCCCTCCCTACCTACGGAATGACCGAGACCACATCACAAGTCGCGACCGCCCGGGTTGGCGATCCGCAGCGCCGTCTGATTCCTCTCGATGGAGTCCAAATACGGATCGGGAACGACGATCGAATCCAGGTGCGGGGCCCCACCGTTTCGCCCGGTTATGTCGGCGAGCCTGAACGCTCCCCGGGTGCCTGGTTCACCACCTCCGACCGGGGACGGGTCGAACCGGACGGCGCCCTGGTTGTCACGGGAAGGGCCGATCGCGTAATCATCACGGGAGGCGAGAAGGTGGACCCCGCCGAAGTCGAATCAGAGCTGGAAAGTCTTCCGGATGTGGTCGAAGCCGCCGTGGTCGCCCTGCCCGACCGCGAGTGGGGAGAGGTGTTAGCCGCCGCCTACGTCGGGACCCTCACCCCTGAAAACGTGAGGGCCCGCCTTTCGACTCGGCTGCCCGCCCACGCGATACCGAGGCGCTGGCTGCAGATGGAGGCCCTCCCGAGGACCGAGTTGGGCAAAGTGGACATTGCTCGACTGGCCAAGGTTTTCGGTTCCTAACGCACCACGCACCACGCACTTCACCATCCACCACCCCGGTCTCGCTTCAAGTCGCTGCGTCGCTTCTTCTGCTCCAGCCTGCGCTCTCGAGAGGAAGCAGTCGGTCGGGTAGGTCTTCTTCGCCGGGGCCGGTGGGCGGCGTCATTGAGGAGGGAGGCCAACCGTTCGACTGCGATTCGTCGGTTCTGGGACTGGCTGCGGGTTTCGTCGGCGGTAACGCTCACGACCCCATCCACGGCTCGTTTCCCCAGCCGGCGCAGCATGTGCTCTTTCAGTGACGCCGGTATCGAGGGTGACCGGGCCAGATCGAAGCGAACCTCAGCCCGGGTATTGGACCGATTGGCGTGCTGACCACCAGGTCCCCCGGAAGGGCTGAAGGTCCAGGTGAGTTCCGAGTCGGGGATGACGTTCTCTGCCACGAGCATCAAAGAATTGTCGCGGGAGCGGCAGCAATTCGCGCCCTAACCGTCGGAGGGCCCGCCCGACGCAGCGGGAATCAGGTTGGCCGAATAGGGGGAGAACTGGCTGGAATCCTGCCGCAACGTCCGAGCGAGGATGGCGTCCACGCCCCGCGCCGGGAGCCGTTGCGACCACCGTTGCACGAGGTCCTGGCCGGAGCCGTCAGCCGGATCTTGTGAACTAGCTCGAACCGGTGCTGTGGTCCGGAGCCGGCTGCCCCCGACCTTGACCGGGACGACAACGATTCGAAAGGCGTCATAGACAAATCATTCTCCATTGGCCTGTTATCGGAGGTCCCGGTCAATCTGGCCAAGAATGAATAAAAGGAGATCCCCCGGGACTAGTCATTGGACCGTTTTCCGACAAAGTGACGGAACGCGTCTGTATCGTTTGCCAGCTTGTGTCCAAAAAGGGCCAAGCACGGACCGGAGGAGGAGGAGAAAGTTGAACGCCCTGGAACCGCAGGCCCGATTGTTGTATCGAGGCGCCCTGCTGATCTTTGTGGTCACCATCGTCATCGGGATCTTGAACGGCCTCGATGTCTGGGATCCGACCCACCAGATGATTCTCACCCACGTCCACGCGGGGACTCTCGGTTGGATCACGTTGTCTGTGATCGCTTCCGCTCTGGCCATGTTCGGGGGCGGGGCCGACAACAAGGCGGTGGCTACGGCCCGCAGCCTGACCATGGCGACCCTTGTGACCGTCGTGATCTACGTGGCGGCGTTTGCCAGCACCACCGGGATCCTTCGACCTGTCGCCGGCACTTTGCTGCTGATAGCCATCATCTGGGCACTGATCTGGGTGGCCGGTCGCTATCGATCGAGTGACAAGTCGACCGCGCAACTGGCTCTCTATCTCGCCGTCGTCTCGCTGACCATCGGGGCCATCCTCGGGGTGTTGCTGGGAATCTTCATTGCCAACGGATCACTGCCGGGTCTCAGCACCGATCGGGCCGGGGCTCTGGCGGGAGCGCATCCTGCGGCGATGCTCATCGGCTATCTGATCCTGGCCGGAGTGGCTATCAGCCACTGGGTCCTCAAGGGAGGCCAGGGAATCGTCGGCCGTCTCGTGGCGTGGGCGCTCTTCCTGGCCGGTCTTCTGGCCAACGTAGCCTTCATCTTCGAGATCGAGCCCCTCATCCAGGTTTTCTCGGCCCTCCAGGTGATCGCCATCATCGCCTACGTCGTTCACATGTGGAACAAGATCAAGCCGAGCGCCTGGGGGGGCGACAGCGGCGAAGACTTTGGCCGCGCCGCAGTGCTGGGACTGGTCGTCGGAATCGGCCTGCTGGTCTACGTGGTTCAGTTGGTGGTGTCGGGCGAACTCGATCCGGAGACGGGGGACGGCCCGCTCGGAGTCCTCATCGCCTTCGATCATGCGATGTTCATCGGGGTGATGACCAATGCATTGTTCGGGGCGGTGGCAGGGCTGGCGGCGGTCAGGGCCGCCACCCATCGGATCATCCTGCTCGCCGTCAATTTCGGCCTCGTGCTGTTTCTCTTCGGACTCTCGACGGACACGACGATCTTGAAGCAGATCGGGACTCCGATAATGGGACTGGCCCTGCTGTACGGGATAGCCACCTACTTCCAGAGCCTGGGATCATCACGAGCTTCGACCGCTCGATGAAGTTGCGCGCTCGGGCCCTGGTGGCGGCGATACTCATCGTGGTTGTCGCGGCGTGCGCATCGGGGCCTGAGTCGCTGGGCGATCCCGACCTCGACGCCGGGCGGGAGATCTTCGGCCGGGTTTGTTCCTCGTGTCACGGCGGGACCGGTACGGGAGGATCGGCCCCGGCCTTGACCTCGGTCCTCGAGACCTTTCCCGATTGTGAAACTCATCGCCAATGGGTGACTCTCGGTTCGGAGGGATGGAAGGAGGAGGTCGGCCCTGTCTACGGGGCTCCCGGCAAGGAGATCACCGCGATCATGCCGAGCTTCGGAGCGATCCTCAGCGACGCCGAAATCCAGCAAGTGGCCTCCTTCGAGCGCGTCCGCTTCGGCGGTGGCGACATGGCGGCAGTCCTGGCGGACTGCGACCTCTAATCCCCCCTTTTCGCGCATCGAACGCGGCCCAGGGGCCGCGTTCGATGCGCGAAAAGGGGAGGGTTAGGAGTACCGGGTCACGAATCCCCGGCTCCGGAAGAGCTTGAGCATCGCGGCGCCGAACCAGGTGGCGAGGACCAGCGCTGCCAGGGTCCCGAGCGATGAAATACCGAGCCGGCCCCACGGGACCCCGTTGCCGTCGAGAACGTCGCGCGCTGCGGCAAAGGCGTGCGTCGTGGGCAGGACAGTGGCGATCTGTCGGAGCCCGGCCGGGAGCGCCTCGACCGGGAAGAACACGCCCGAAATCGCCAGCACGACGTAGTTGAGGCCCCAGGTCAGGATCTCTGCGCTCTGGCCGAAGCGAAGGATCAAGCCGATCACGACCAGCGCCAGAGCCCATCCGTTGAGCACCAACAGGGTGACGATGGGAATCACCGACCAACCCACGGCTCT
>DATEEG010000173.1:0-10527 GCA_035281305.1 Acidimicrobiia bacterium
GATCAATTCAAGTCATCCGAATACCCGGCAACGATCTGGACCTGGCCAAGCAGCGCCTTGCGGTGGAGATAGCTGAGAGGCTGGCGCGTCGATAGCCAGCTGTCTAGGTCCCCGGCAAACCATGGGGCAGATCAAGTCGAAATGATGAGGTCTCTTGCCACGGGGCGTCTTGTGGCTGGGAGCCAACCGGCGTTTCCGTTGGCGATCAGGCGCCGTGACAGCGCTTGTACTTCTTGCCGCTCCCGCAGGGACAAGGATCGTTGCGACCCACATCGCTCTTGGCAACGGCCTGCTGAGGTCGTCCCACCGGTCCCGGCACCTCCGGCCGCCGCACAGGGGGGGCGGCCTCCGGGGCCTGAACGTGGAAGAGGTGTTTGATCGAGTCTCGCTTGACAGCATCGACCAGGTCACTGAACAGCATGTACCCCTCGCGCTGGTACTCCACGAGCGGATCGCGCTGGCCCATCGCCCGAAGACCGATGCCCGACCGCAGGTAGTCCATCTCGGAGAGGTGTTCCCGCCACTTATTGTCAATTACGTACAGGGCGATCTGGCGCTCGTACTGCCGTAGAACCTCGGGCGTCAGTTCCTTCTCACGCTCGGCGTAGGCGGCCCGCGCCTGTTCGATCGCCACCTCCGCAATCTCCTCGACATTGAGGCGATCGAAGTCGTCACGGGTGAGATTGGCCTTGTAGAACTGACCGAGCTCTTTGTTGAGCAACTCCCAGTCCCAGTCCGAAGGTGAAACCTCATCCGTGAGAACCGACTCGACGGTGTCTCCGATGACCTTGTCGATCCACTCGCCGATGAGATCGTCGCCAGTCGCGTCCAGGAGGTTTTCGCGCCACTCGTAGATGACCTCACGCTGGCGATTCATGACCTCGTCGTATTTCAGAACGTTCTTGCGAATCTCGAAGTTCTGTGATTCCACCGTGCGCTGGGCCCGCTCGATGGCTTTGGTGACCATCCCGGCTTCGATCGGCACATCGTCGGGGATACGCATTCGGTCCATCAGACCTGAGACTCTCTCTCCCTGGAATCGTCTCATGAGATCGTCACCCAGAGACAGGTAGAACCTGGACTCTCCCTCGTCGCCCTGACGCCCGGAGCGGCCTCGCAGCTGGTTGTCGATTCGACGTGATTCGTGCCTCTCCGTGCCGATGACGTAGAGACCACCTGCCAGCTTTACCTTCTCTTTGTCGGGAACGATCTCCTCGGCGTATTTCTGCGTCAGCGCCGCCAGCTTGGCGTCGTAGTCGGGGGCGTCCAACGAGACTCCCTGGCGCTTCAACTCGACCTTGGCCATGCCTTCGGGGTTGCCGCCCAGCATGATGTCGACCCCGCGACCGGCCATGTTGGTTGCCACCGTGACCGCGCCTGGCCGGCCTGCCTGAGCAATGATCTCTGCCTCACGGGCATGAAGCTTGGCGTTGAGCACTTCGTGTTTTATGCCCCGCTTGGTCAGGAGTCGGGCCAGCCGTTCGGACTTCTCGATGGAGACCGTACCCAGCAGGACTGGCTGACCGGCTTCGTGGCGCTGAACCACGTCTTCGACCACCGCGTCAAACTTGGCATCTTCGGTCTTGTAGATCAGATCAGGCTGATCGGTCCGGTTGACAGGCTGATTGGTTGGTATGACGAGAACTTCAACGCCGTAGATCTGGGCGAGCTCGGCAGCTTCAGTCTCCGCGGTGCCGGTCATGCCGGAGAGCTTCTCGTAGAGGCGGAAGTAGTTCTGCAGCGTGATCGTGGCGAGGGTCTGGTTCTCCTCCTTGATCTTGACGCCTTCTTTGGCCTCGATCGCCTGATGGAGTCCCTCCGAGTACCGGCGACCCTCGAGTACCCGGCCAGTGAACTCGTCAACGATCTTCACCTCGCCGCCATCGACCAGATATTCGACATCCTTGTGGTAGAGCTCCTTGGCTCGCAACGCAGACTCGAGGTGGTGTACGAAGTCGACCGCGGCGTGGTCGTAGAGGTTCTCGATTCCGAGAATCTCCTCCACCCGGCTCACACCCTCTTCGGTGGTCATCACCTGGCGCTTGGCTTCGTCTACCTCGTAGTGCTCGTCCTTGCGTAAGCGGTCGACGATCCGGGCGAAGTCCTTGTACCACCGGGCGGAGTCGCCGAGACGGCCGCTGATGATGAGTGGTGTCCGAGCTTCGTCGATGAGGATCGAGTCGACTTCGTCAACGATGGCGAAGGCGTGGCCACGCTGAACACGATCAGCGGCGCGCTGGGCCATGTTGTCCCGGAGGTAGTCGAAGCCGAACTCGTTGTTGGTCCCGTGCGTGATGTCGGCCGCGTATGCCACCTGCCGCTCGGCGGGGGTCATGCTGGTCTGGATCAGTCCCACGTTGAGACCGAGGAAGCGATGAATCGCCCCCATCCAGTCAGCGTCGCGAGACGCCAGGTAGTCGTTTACGGTGACGATATGGACGCCTTTGCCGTTGAGGGCGTTGAGGTAGGCAGGCATCGTCGAGACCAGGGTCTTGCCTTCGCCGGTTTTCATCTCCGCGACCATTCCCCGGTGAAGCGTGAGCGCTCCGATGACCTGTACATCGAAGTGTCTCTGGCCCAGCACCCGTTTGGCTGCTTCCCGAACCGTCGCAAACGCTTCGACGGTCAAGTCGTCCAGGGGCTCACCGTTCGCGAGACGCTGACGAAAATCGACGGTACGGGCCGCCAACTCCGAGTCGGTCAGACCTACGACGTCCGCCTCGGCAGCGTTGACCTGGGCAACGATCTGCTCGAATTCCTTGAGGGTGCGGCCTTCACCAGCCTTCAGAATCTTGGAAAAGAAAGACATGGCAGACCACTAATGCTATCGGAGGGTCAGGGGTAGTCGAAAGCCCTAGGTGGTGCGTTGGGCGTGGTGCGTTCTGCATTAGATCAAGAGGCACCACGGGGCCGCGAAGCCGCTACCGGCGATGCACTAACCCGGCTTGCTCGGCGTATCTGACCGCGTCGTGGCGGGACCTCATTCCGAGCTTGTCGAGAATGTTGCGGACATGGTTCTTCACGGTGTTCTCGGAGATGAACAATTGTTCGCCGATCTCGCGGGAAGTCCGACCCTCCGCGATCCACTGCAAGATCTCCACCTCTCGACCTGTCAGCGACGGCCGCCGGGTGGCGCTGAGGTCTCTGTTCTTCAACAGATGAGCGACTATCTCGAAGAGTTTGTTCCCCATCGCCGGCGAGACCACGGCGCCTCCGTCGACCACGTCTCTCATGGCCGCCACCAGCTTGGGGAACGAGGTGTCCTTGACGATGTATCCGACGGCACCGGACTTGATCGCCGACAACAGATCTTCTTCTGACTCGCTCGACGTCAGAAGAACGACCTTTGTCTCCGGGGAGGCGTCGATGATCTTGTCCACGACCTCGAGACCTGAGATCCCCGGCATCAGGACGTCGAGCACCACGAGCCGGGGTTTGTGACGGCGAGCCTCGGTGATGGCCGCGAGGGCGTCAGAGGCCGTTGCCACTACTTCGAAGCCTTGCTCCTTGAGCGCGGCCGACAAGCCCGCCTGGAAGAGGGGGGCGTCGTCAACTACGAGGACCGTCGGGTTCTTCACACCGGTTCAATCAGCCCGAGCCGACCGTCGCGGCGGCGGTAGAGGACACTCTCGCGACCGTTGGCCGAATTGAGAAAAAAGTAGAAATCATGACCGAGCATCTCCATCTGGAGGGAAGCTTCTTCAACGGTCATCGGCTTCATGACGAATTGCTTGATACGAACTATTTCGTTCGAGGTATCGGTTTCTTCTTCGATTTCGGCCTCCCGGGGCTGAGATCGGCGGCCCCGGCTGATCAACCGCTCCTTCAGACGCCTCAGTTGCTGGTTGAAACGGTCCTCGGCCAGGTCCATGGCTGATTCCGGGGTGGCGGCGGCCGCCACTACTCGAACGACGTGGCCGGCTGCCGAGGAGGTCAACTCGAGGCGGAATCGCTCGGAGCCGATCCGGGGGTTGTGCTCTTCGATCACCTCGACGTCGATGTCGGCCAACTGGTGTTCAAAAACCCTGGCCGCGTGGCCCAATTTCTCGACAACGAGGCTCCGGAACGCCTCATCGAGGTTCGTATTCCTTGCATGGACCCGTACTTCCATCCGTCCCTCCTGAGTTGCCTCGGGGCTGCTGCCTGCCAGCCTGTTCCTCCGAGCTGGGTTTGGGGGTTGGGCCCGGTTTCCGGCATTCACCCCGCTGGCGTCCCCTAAAAAAGACTAGTCACCGGGCCCATAGGGTTTCTAGGGTCGATTTCATCGCTGGGCCGGGTCCCCCCGATGCGGTAGCAGATACCACCAACGCCGGGCCTGAACCCAGCGCCCGCCAGGCGCTGAGGACGGTCCCACCGGTTGTCACGACGTCGTCCACCAGTATGAGGACGCCATTGGGGGCGGCCCCGGCCTTGAACATCGGCGGACTCCTGTGGTCCCTTGACACCTTGGCCTGGCTGGTACCGAACCACGGTGGGACCAGCAGGTCGCGCCTGCGACCGCCAGTCATACGGGCTAACTGCGAAGCCAGGACGGCGGCCGGGTCAATGCCATGCCGAAGCTCTCGCCAGACGACCCGGGGAATTGGGACCAGGGTCGCCGAGGGCGGAATGAGGTCGGCCATGGCTTCGGCCAGGATGCGCCCGGCCTCCTCGATGCCCCGATATTTGAGATTGTGGACGAGCAGTCGGGCCGGTCCCCGGTGGAGATAGGCCGACGTCACGCGGAGACCTCCTGCGAGCAACTGATCTGGGACCGGCCGAAGTCCGTCGCGGCAATTCCTACAAAGCCGCCCCGCTGTCCCTCGACGGCAAGCAAGGCAAATCATCTCGGGAAACGTACGGGTTGCCTGTGACAGCGAGCGCCTTACGTTCTATTTCCTAGGTTTTGCGGATCGCGGATCGCGCTCCTGATTCACGTTCCCTCTCGCCAACCCGACAAGTACGCCTTCTGCTCTTCGGTCAGTTCCTCCAGGCCTGCTCCCAGGGAGGAAAGCTTGATGCGAGCGACTTCCATGTCGATCTCTTCGGGCAGCGTGTAGATCCCCGGCTCCAGCGTTCCGGCCCGAAGCGCCAGCCATTCGGCGGCCATCGCCTGGTTGGAGAACGACATGTCCATCACGTCGGCGGGATGACCCTCGGCCGCTCCCAGATTGACCAATCGGCCTTCGGCTATCACGAGAATGCGACGACCATCCGCCAGTTCGTATTCCTCGAGGCTGCTGCGAATGGGACGGCGATCACGGGCCATCTCTCCGAGCACCTCGAGGTCGAGTTCGATGTCGAAGTGCCCGGCGTTGGCGAGGATCGCCCCGTCTTTCATGACGTCGAAATGCTGTTTTCGCAATACGTGCTTGTTTCCGGTGACCGTCACGAACACATCGGCGATCCGGGCGGCGTCATCGGCAGTCATCACCTGATGCCCGTCCATCGCCGCCGTCAGGGCCCTGATCGGGTTGATCTCGACGACCACAACCTTGGCCCCGTGCCCGGAAGCCCTCAATGCGACTCCGCGACCGCAGTCGCCGTAGCCAACGACGGCCACGGTGGACCCTGCCATGAGCATGTTGGTCGCCCGGATGATCCCGTCCAGCGCCGACTGGCCCGTTCCGTAGTGATTGTCGAAGAGGTGTTTGGTCGCCGAGTCATTGACCGCGACGACCGGCAGCCGGAGGGTGCCGTCGCTGGCCATGGCCCGTAGCCGGATGACCCCGGTGGTGGTTTCTTCGGTTGACCCGATCGGGTTGAGGTCGGTTCGCTCGGTGTGGAGCAGGGTGGCGAGGTCCGCCCCATCGTCCATCGTGATGTCGGGTTCCATATCCAGCACCGCATGTATGTGCCGGTAATAGCTCTCCTGATCCTCGCCCCGGATGGCGAACACCGGGATGTTGTCGGCGACCAGCGCAGCCGCGACATCGTCCTGGGTGGACAGCGGGTTAGAGGCGCATAGCGTCACCTTCGCACCGCCGTCTCGCAGGGCCAGCATCAGGTTCGCCGTTTCGGCAGTGACGTGCAGGCAGGCGGCGACGGTCAGTCCCTTCAATGGCTCCTCTTTGAGAAAGCGCTCCCGAATGGTCTTAAGAACCGTCATCCGACGCCCAGCCCACTCGATGCGGCGGGCGCCCTGAGGGGCTAGGTCGGGTTGGGCGATGTCGTAGTTCAAATTGCGTCCTTAGAGTCAATGAGCGAGTTTCCGGTCCGCATTTTGGGGCCCTTCTTTCATCAGATTGCGTTTCAGATTCTCTATGGCATCGACCGGAACCGGGTCGACTCCCAGCACCCTGGCAAGTTCGAGGGAAACCAGGTCCCCCATCGCCGCCAGGCTCACCATTCGCTCGAGGGCGGAATCGCCCTGCGACCAGACTTCGCCGACCCAGGCGACGTCGCCTCCGGTGATTTTCGCCGTATGCCGAAATCGCGCGGCGACCCCGGGAGGCTCGGCCCGATCCCTGAGGCTCACTATCCCGACGTGATCGCGGGTCAGCCTGGCCAGCGAAGTCCAGGACACGATCTCGTTGTGATCGAGTTCGGGAAGAGCCGAGTACCACGCCGGCGATTTGGCGTTCTCGTTTATCTGGGTCTTCCAGCGCTGCGCCACCGGCGACGTGATACCGCCGCCTCCGTAGACGGCCACGATCCGGCCCTCGAGGCCCTCGGCCAGGTCGGCTGCCAGGTCCCAGCCTGATCCTCGCTCTCCGGTGATCGAATCGGCGACGTCGGCGGCGGCACCGAGGTCGCGGTGGCTCACCGAAGTCGCCCCGGCCGCGTTGAGTAGGTGCAGCAGGCCCCCCAGCAGATAACCGAGTGCGGCTCGCGGCTGAAGGCCCCCGGGCACCGTCACCGAGGGCCATCCGTTGTCGGCCGCCCTGGTGGCGAGGGTGCCACCGCCGGTCACCACCGCCGGTGTCAGTCCCTGGGCAACAGCGCCTTCCACGGCCGACAGGGTCTCCTCGGTGTTTCCGGAGTACGACATCGCGATGACCAGGGAATCCGCCGCTTTCGCCCAGGCCGGCAAGCCGTAGCCCTTGTTGACGAAAACCGGGGTGTCGGCGAGGGCAGCGGCGAAGTCTCCGGAGATGCCGGACCCACCCATGCCGGCTACGAGTATCTGGCTCGCCCGACCCACCGCCACGGGTTCGAGGTCCGTAGCCCAGCGCAGTTGGTCGCCAAAGCCGGCGATCATCGCCTTCATTTCCTGATAGGACACGATCAGCCTGCCGGGCTTTGCTCCGAAGAGCCGCCATCGGGGGGGCCACCCAACGGCGGCTCGGCATCCTCCGGACGCATCCTCGGGATGCCGTCCTCCACAGGAAATCGGCGGCCGCAGAAAGTGCAGACAAGGCGCGAGGCGGCTTCGTCCTCTGTGAGGTCGTTGATATCGAACGGACAGGCCATGATGAGGAGAAGACCGGGATCGATGAGCGCCATCGAGTCAGGTTCCTATGACTTCGCGTACCGCGGTAACGATTTCGTCGACTGTGTCCGGATCGGGACCCTCCACGTTGAGGCGCAGCAGAGGCTCCGTGTTGGAGGGTCGGAGGTTGAACCAGCGATCGGCCCAGGAGACGGTCAACCCGTCGAGGCGGTCGATTTCGGCATCTTCGAACTTTCCGGCCACGCGATCCATCGCTGCCTTCTGATCGGAGACGTGCAAATTGACCTCGCCCGATGCGAAGTACGGCTCGACTTCCTTCCTGATCTCCGAGAGCGGCCGACCGTCCTCGGATATGACCTGGAGGAGCACCAGCATCGCCAGCATCCCCGAGTCGGCGCGGAAATTGTCGGCGAAGTAGTAGTGACCCGAGTGCTCGCCCCCGAAGACCGCTCCGGTATCGGCCATAACCTGCTTGATGAAAGAGTGGCCGACCCTGGTCCGCACCGGCGTTCCTCCAAGCTTGCGAACGGTCTCAGGGACCGCCCGTGAAGTGATGAGGTTGTGGACGATGGTGGCCCCCGGCCGGCGAGCCAGAAACCAACGGGCGATCAGGGCTGTGGTTGTGCTTCCTGACAGCGGACTGCCCTGATCGTCGATGAAGGCGGCACGATCGGCGTCCCCGTCGAAGGCAACACCGAGGTCGGCGCTTCGATCCCGCACGAGGGCGATGACGTCCACCAGGTTCTCGGGCTGCAAAGGATCGGCAGGGTGATTGGGGAACGTGCCATCCGGTTCGAGATACAGGCCGATGATGGCGGGTGGTATGCGATTGAAGACGGACTCGACCACCACCCCGGCCATGCCGTTGCCGCCGTCGACGGCCACGACCAATTCGGCCATCTTCTCGGCCTCGACGATGCCCAGCAGATGGTTGACATAGCCCTCACGGGCGTCGAGGGAAGCTATCGCACCACCACCGGGCCCATCCGGGATGCCGTCGGTAACCATTCGCTCGATCTCCTTCAGCCCGGTGTCCTCACCAACCGGGGCTGCACCTTCGCGGCACAGCTTGATCCCGTTGTACTCGGATGGGTTGTGGGAGGCCGTGATCATCACGCCTGGCAGCGAACGGCTGCCGGATACGTAGTAGACACAATCGGTTGCCACTTCGCCAAGGTCGAGGACCGCCGTTCCCTGCCCGGTGATTCCCTCGATGAGGGCTCCGGCGATTTCGGGCGAAGAAGCGCGGCAATCGCGGCCCACCGCAATCTGGGGCGCACCCGTCAGGATTGCGAAGGCACCACCGACTCCTTTGGCCAACTCCGGGGTGAGCTCACCGAGGTCCGTGCGGCCCCGAATGTCGTATGCCTTGAAAACGCCGCTCATCGGTAGCGATTGTAAGGGGAGACAGAGGGCGAGGCATGAGCGCACCACTTTGTAGGGTTCGGACCAATGCTTAACTTCCCGATCCGATGACCAAATCCCCCTCCATCTCGGTCGTCCTCCCCGCCTACCAATTGGGTTCTGTCATCGCCGCCAATGTCGAACGGGTCGCTGCGATCCTCGAGCCTCTGTCAGCGGAGATCATCGTCGTCGACGATGGCAGTACCGACCAGACGAGGTCCGAAGCCCTGCGAGCCACCGCGAGCATCTCGACAGCTTCGGTCTTGAGCCATCCGGTCAATCGGGGCAAAGGCCAGGCCCTATTCACCGGAGCCAGGGCCGCTACAGGCGACCTGATCGTCTTTCTCGACGCCGATCTCGACCTTCCCCCTGAACAGCTGCCTGAGCTGCTGGCCGGGATGGGCGACACCGACGTCCTCGTCGGGGCCAAACGAGACTCCATGGCGGCCGGCCGCTACCCGGTCATCAGGAGGTTGCTGAGCCGTTTGTTTTCGCTGGCAACGGTGGGGCTGTTCCGGCTGACCGTTACCGAGACGCAGACCGGCCTCAAGATCTTCCGGAGGGACGTGCTTGAAAAAGTGGTTCCGCAGATGCGGATCGATGGCTACGCCTATGACCTGGAGATGCTCGTGCGAGCCCAGCGGGCCGGGTTCAAGTTGACCCAGACCCCTGTGGAGTTGGGACCCGGGGCATCGACGGCGTCGTTGCGCGGCAGCATGTTGTGGCAGATGGCCCGCGATACTGCTCGGTTGCAGTGGTGGGTCTGGACCGGTGGGGTTCCCAAGCCTTAGCTGGGACTTCCGATCCTTCCCCGAAATTTGGCGCCTGACGAACGGGCCACAGCAAATCTGGCGCGCTACGAACCACACTTGTTCGCCCTGCGCCAGATTTCCTTCATCGGTGATCGTGGCGCGCCAAATTTCGAGTCGTGATTGGTGGGTCGCCAATTTGCTGTGGCCCGTGTGGGCCGGGACGCCTAAGCGTTGTCCCTTTGGCTGATTCCTCTGAGCCCTCTCGGCTCGCTGTGCCGGCCGGGCCTCCTCCGCCCCGGACGGGACATGACCGCCGAGGGTCGACCGCGCACCCGATAGAAGATCCCGCCGCCTATTGCGGCGACCAGTCCGCCGATGGTCAAGATCCACCCAAGATTCTCGACGGCGCCATTGGCGAACTGCAGGGTCACTTCTTCCTGTGTGGGGATCACGATCATGAGGGAAGGCCCGGCATGGAAGGGTCCTTCAGCTCCGTTGGCCCGCCAGTTCGGAAAGTAGGAGACCTTCACCAGATGGGGTACTCCAATCGCGTCGGTGCGGAACGAGATGGCGTCATCCTCCAGCATTACGTCGGTGATCGTGGCGCCCGACCCCGTCGCGGAGTCCGCGGGGAGCGGATCCATCGTCCGCAGTTCGTCGAGATCGGTGATACGTGGCCAGTCGGGAGGCCCATCGGTCGCGATCCATCGATCCAGCAAGTCCATCGACCCGTACCACTCCAGTGAGATCTCCTCAAAGGTGGCCGCCTGTTCGCCGGGACCGATCCCGATGACCCCTCCGAGGCGGGCGAGGAGACTGTTGTGGGGTCCCTCATAAACCGCAGGCTGGAAAGTGGCGGCCTCGACCAGGGGGGCATCGGCGACCTCGTAAAAAGTGAACGGCCCGGTGGCGGCGACCTCTGTGAGTTCAGGCCACGTGTCGGCCTCGGCTTGCGCCTCGGGGGTGAAGGAGACGTAGTACCGCACACCGTAGATCTGC
>DATEEG010000174.1:0-3785 GCA_035281305.1 Acidimicrobiia bacterium
GGTTGAGGATCCCCCCCGCCGATGACGGAGGACGGAAGTCGGAAGTCGGATAGTCAGAGGCGTCAGATCGCAAGTAGGCGGGTGCTCGAGGGTCTCCATCTCCACCGTTCACCGCCCGTCTTCCGTCTTCCGTCTTCCGTCTGCGCCCATCGACTGGCTGACTTGGCTCCTTGCTCCTTCTAGTCTGTCCTGTTGTGCCTTCTCTTCTCGCCCGGATACGGCGACCTTCCGATTTGCGCCAGCTGGACGACGCCGAGCTGGGTGAACTCTGTCAGGAGATCCGCCAGTTCCTGGTGGATCAGATCTCCCGCTCGGGCGGTCATCTCAGCCCCAACCTCGGGGTCGTCGAACTCACGATCGCCTTGCACCGGTCCTTCGATAGTCCCCATGACAGGATCATCTGGGACGTCGGCCACCAGTCCTACGTTCACAAGCTTGTCACCGGCCGCATGGATGGTTTCTCCAGCTTGCGCAAGTACAGGGGCATGTCGGGATACCCGAGCCGGGCGGAGAGCCCCCATGACTTCGTCGAGAACAGCCACGCCTCGACCTCGTTGTCTTACGCTCTGGGCCATGCCCTGACCCATCCCGACTACTGGACGGTGGCGGTCATCGGGGATGGCGCTCTCACCGGAGGTATGGCGTATGAGGCCCTCAACCATATCGCCGTGGCCCGGCCCACGAATCTGGTGATAGTCGTGAACGACAATGGGCGTTCGTACGCCCCTACCGTCGGAGGGTTGGCAGCCCTCGCCAACCTCTCGCATTATCGCCTCGACCCTCGTTACGAGTGGACCAAGCGCACCTTCGGCCGGATGCTGCGAGGGCTGCCGGTGGTCGGCGAGACGGCCGATGAGATGGCGAACCGCTTCAAAGAAGCTCTAAAGCAGATCCTCGAGCCGTCAACGGTCTTTGACACCCTGGGCCTGAAGTACTCCGGCCGAATCGACGGACATGACCTGAAGCTCTTGGAAACGACCCTGGCCCAGGCCCGTGAGTACGGGGAACCGGTCATCGTCCACGTCGTGACTGAGAAGGGACTCGGCTACGGCCCGGCCATCGCCGACGAGATCGACAAGCTGCACAGTCCCGGCAGCTTCGACATCGCCACCGGTCGGGCGCTGAAAGCAGAGACCAAGCTCACCGACATTGCCGGTCGATCCGTGCTCGACATCGCCCGGCGGGATCCCGACGTCATGGCGATCTCGGCGGCGATGATCTCCTCGACCGGGCTCCAGGAGATGGCCGACGAAATGCCCGATCGGGTGATCGACACCGGCATCGCCGAGCAGCACACCGTCACCCTGGCGGCGGGGGTGGCCATGGCCGGAAAGAAGCCCGTGGTCGCCATCTATTCGAGCTTCCTCCAGCGCGCCTTCGACCAGATCATCACCGATGTCTCGTTGCACGACCTTCCGGTGGTGTTTCTGATCGATCGGGCAGGCATCACCGGGCCCGATGGGCCCTCGCACCACGGAGTGTTCGATCTCTCCTACCTCAGAATGATCCCCAACATGGTGGTAGGGGCGCCGGCGGATGCCCACGAATTGGCAGGAATGATCGAGACCGCTGTGGCCCACCAAGGCCCGATCGCGATCCGATTCCCCAAGGCTTCGGCGTCGTCGCTGCCATCGCTGCCGGCGGCCCCAATTCCGGTCGGTGTCTGGGAAGAGGTGAGGGAAGGTGAGGACGTCCTGATCCTGGCGGTCGGACGGATGGTCGAGACCGCCCAGAAGGTCGCTTCGAATCTCGCGGCCCGCAACATCTCCTGCGGTGTGATCAACGCCCGGTGGGTCAAGCCCCTCGATCCTCGATTGGACGAATGGGTGTCGCACTATCGCCGGGTCGTGACGCTCGAGGACAACGTCGTCTCCGGGGGATTCGGAAGCGCCGTGCTCGAGCATTTCTCGGGTTCGGACCTGTCGTCGAAGGTGTCGGTGATGGGGATCCCGGATCGATTCCTTCCCGCCGGAACCGTCGATGATCTGCTGCAAGAACTCGGTCTCGACGTCGACTCATTGGTCGGTCGAGTCGCAATCCTCCTCGGGGAGTAGAGCGCTCCCGAAGCCGGGAGACCGGCTAGACCGTTGCGGGGCTGTTGGTCTCCGGCATCGGAGCCCAGGGCTGGCGCTCGTTCGACACCAGGGTCACGAATCGCGGTGGTCGCCGGTTGACGACGACCATGGATCGCCGGGGTAGGGGGTCGGCGACCTCGGCTACTTCGACCCAGATCGGTCCGGCCGCCTCGGTGGCCAGCGTCAACTGAGCCGGGAGTTCCAGGTCGGCGGGCGCGGCCCTGCCGGTCAGGATGACCACGGCAACCATGACCATGGCCATGCTCCCGTGCAAGGCCGGTCGGGCCATCGTGCGGATCACCCGGGTCACGGTCGGAAAGCGAAGCTTGCGAGGAGGTGCCACCACCATCTGGCTGCGCAGCTTCTCCTCCAGACGATCCCAGTACTCCTGCAGGTCGGGATCCCGGGGACGGCGGAAACGGTCGCTAGAAGGCATGGCGGGCCTCCGTCTCCACGCCCGGGGCAGGGTCGAGAACTTGACGCAGATGCCGGCGGGCCCGGGACAAGCGAAGGCGGGCAGCGTTGGGACTGAGGTTGAGCATCGCCGCGACCTCCGATGGCGTAAGCCCGTCGTAGGCGACCAACTCGAGGACTTCCCGCTCGCTCGTGCTGAGTGTGGCCAGGCCGGCTTCGAGGAGAGGCCCTTGCCGGGCGGCGTCGATGGCCGCCGCCACGGCGTCCTCCTCGGACGACGTGAACATGAGGTGGGCGTTGGTCGCTTTCACCAACAAGCGCCTGGTTCCCGCGCGGCGGCGGCGCTGTTTGGCGAGAACCCGGCGAGCGATTCCGAAAAGCCAGGGCAGGGCCGTATCGGTCTCCGGCACGTACCGACCCGACGCCTGCAGGGCCACCAGGAAGGTCTCGGCTACCAGGTCGGCGACGTCATCGGGATCAGAGCATCGCCTGACTCCATACAACGTCACCGGTGATACGTGCCGTCGAAAGAACATGGCGAACGAGTCAGCGTCCCCGTTGGACGCAGCCGTCAGCAGCGCAGCGTCTGTGTTATCCAAAGATTGTTCCGTTCCACCCGATTGGAGGTGTCCTTTAAGAATGTCACAAGCAGCCTCAGCGTGTTACGAAACCGGGATGGTTCCTGGTTCGCGCTAGTCATCCCTCCCCGATCGGCCTGATCCGCCGCTAGGGTCGAATTCTCTCCGCCCGGCGGAAAGGCACCGGGCCCCCGCCAAAAGGCCAGGCGGACAGGGCATTCGGCCCTCCTCCCTGGATCAGGCGGAAGGCCATCGGGGCCCCCGCCAGGCGAAACAAGGGAGAAACCTAGGGAGGTCACATGAGGAAACCACTCCTCTTTATAGCCACGGCGCTCCTGTTTGCGCTCTCGGCCTGCACGGAGGCCGCCGAAACCACTACTACGACCGGGGAGACCACCACCACCGACTCGGGCACGGCAACTACCGCCGATCCCGGCACCGAGACCACCGCGGCCCCGGCTCCGGCACCGAGCGGCGAACTGCTGGCGGAGGTTCAGGCTCGGGGGAACCTGTTGTGCGGAGTCAACGAGTCTGTTCCAGGCTTCGGCTTCCGCAACCCTGACGGGACCTTGTCCGGCTTCGACATCGACTTCTGCAAAGCGGTGGCGGCCGCCGTGCTCGGCGACCCGGAGGCCGTCGAGTATGTGGCGCTGACCGCCCAGCAGAGGTTCACGGCTCTGCAGTCGGGAGAGATCGATGTCCTGATCAGGAATACGAC
>DATEEG010000175.1:0-6404 GCA_035281305.1 Acidimicrobiia bacterium
GCCAGCGCCGACGTGAGTCGATCGCGGCCGCAATGTAGCTTCCCTTACCATCCGGTTTTCAATCTGAGGGAGCGATCATGCAAACGTGGCAGGCGATGACGTCGCGACGCGATGTGCGGCAATTCAGCGATGCGGGGCTCCGGCCCGGTGATCTCGACCGGATCCTCGAAGCGGGCCGACGGAGTCCCTCAGCACGGAATCGACAGCCGTGGGACTTCATCCTCGTGACCGATCGGGAACAACTCGCCGCTCTGGCCGAAGTGTGGAAAGGTGCCTGGCACGTCGCCAACGCCCGAGCCGCCGTCGCCGTCGTGGCCCCGATGGTGACACCGTCGGAGCTGGCAACTCTTCATTTCGATCTTGGTCAGGCGACGATCTCGATGATGATCGCGGCGGCCGACCTCGGAGTCGGAACTGCCCATGCCTCAGTCTCGGATCAGAACCTGGCCCGTGATCTGCTCGGGTTCCCCGAGGATCGCTTCTGCTCCAACCTCATCTCACTTGGCATGCCGGCCGACGAAGAGCTCGTGCCGATCAAGAATCTCAACCGTCGTCCGTTCGATGAGGTAGTGCACCGCGATAGGTGGTAGCCGCGGCCGACAGGCAACCGCCGGCATCAGCCGGCGGTCGTCTGAATTCTGACGCAGCAGTAACCGGGCTCCGGCTCCAGGCGCGCCGCCCCGGGATGCCCGGCGCCTTCGATCATTCCCTTGACCAGCTCCAGATTCATCCCACAGGTGATTTCTCGGTCCGTGGCGGCAAGGGCATGAAACGGACAGTTGAGAAACCGGATCTCGTTGTCGCTGAAGTTTTCGGGCACGTAACCGGCTTCATCCAGGGCGGTTTCCAGACCAGCTCGTCCCATGGCCAAGCCGGTCCGCCGGGCGGAGTCCGCCAGGGCGGAACCGCCACCGCCGGCCGCAACCGCCTCGAGGAACACCCGGGCCGCCAGCAGATAGCGCCGGGGCGGCACGGTGATCACCAGCTCCAGGTTCGTGGGCCGGTATAGCTTGGCGGGTCGTCCGGCACCGGGTCCGGTGCGGCCCGTCCTTCGCACGAACTCCACCTCGACCAGTCCGTCAGCAGCCAGTCGATCGAGGTGATAAGCCGCGGTTGGACGAGGAATGCCGACCGCCGCCGCCGCTTCGTCACGACCGACCGCCCCGGCCGACCTCACGACGAATTCGTACAGCGACATCCTGGTGGAATCGGCGAGGGACCCCAGAACTTCGGACCCCCCTGCCAGATCGCCCTCAACACCTCGTGGTTCAGACACTGCCAAAGTCTATAAGCAAGAGATCTTGGTATTACAGACCGCTGCAAACTGGCCTCCCTCATGGAGACTCGCCTGGTCCCCCTTCCGCGGAGAAAGAGGACTTCAGCGCCCGCCGGAGGGCCTTCTTACGGCGTGACCCGGCTACCAAGCGACCTCGCACCCGGCGGCGTTGGCCGGAGACGACGGCAGCGACAAGCCGCGACCTTCGGCGCTTGTCGTCGACCTTGCGGATGACCTCCCATCGGTCGCCGATCGCGGCGGCAGCGACAGGACCCTCGCAGATGCCGAGGCACCCGCTGGCCTCGACTTCGAGGCCAGCCGCCACAAGCACGCTGCACAGCTTGGTGCGTCTCGCTCCACGGCACGATGGACCCGCACAGACGATGGCGGTGCCGGAGGCCGGGGGATATTTCTCCTCGACAGGTGACATGACCGGGTTCACTACGGCAAGGCCACCAAATCGAGGGACGCCTAGTTGTTCGGTGGCGCTTTGCTGATATCCGCCAGCGCTGAATTCGGATCGCGCTCCATGGCCAGGTCGCCCAGGGTGACGATTCCAACCAGGCGGCTGCCGTCGATGACGGGGAGCCTGCGGATGTTGTGCTCGCGCATGAGTGATGCTGCCTGGTCGACGGGATCCCCCGATGAGATCGAAACCAGTTCATGACGGCAAACGTCGGCCACTGTGGTCGTCGCCAGGTCGGAACCGTCGGCCATCGCCCGCACCACCAGGTCGCGATCCGTGATGATCCCGCACACCGATTCGTCCGGTCGAACGACTATTACATCCCCGATGTCGGCGTCGCGCATGATGCGGGCCGCATCCTGGATAGGGGCGCCCTCCTGAACTGTCCAGGGGTCGGGCGTCATCACCTGGCTGATTGTTTGTGACATAGGGGCCTCCATTCGGGGTGGGTTGTTTGTATCGATACCCACAAACGGCGAGTTGCAAACGAGCTAATCGTCCAGAAGGCGGAGAGGACAGGCGGATCGAACGATGCACGCCCGGGTTTCCGCGCCCGCCCGGGCGGGTACTCGCAGGCATGATCGATTCCGGGATCCTGGCCGAACGCGCTCGACTCCGCTACGTGTCGGACGAAGAGCCGGGCATCAGCCGGCGCCGGCGCGGGAAGGGGTTCTCGTTACTCAACCCCGACGGGAGTGCGGTGGACGAGGTTGACCGCGCACGTATCGAGAGCCTGGCGATCCCTCCGGCATGGGCCGATGTGTGGATATGCCAGGACGAACGGGGCCACCTGCAAGCGACCGGACGCGACGCCGCCGGACGCAAGCAGTACATCTACCACTCCGACTGGGACCAAGTTCGTGACGAAGCCAAGTTCGAGCGGCTGGAGCCTTTCGGCCGCGCGCTTCCGCGACTGAGAAAGCAGTACCAGTCGGACCTGCGCCAGCGGGGAATGACACACAGCAAGGTCGTTGCCCTGGCGACCGCCATGCTCGACCAAACCTTGATCAGAATCGGAAACCAGTACTACACCGACCAGAACGGATCCTTCGGACTGACGACCCTCGAAGTCGACCATGCCGAGGTCGATGGGAACCTGATCCGTCTCAACTTCGCCGGCAAAGGAGGAGTGGAGCAAGAGATCAGGCTGGAGGACGCCCGTCTGGCGACATTGGTATCTCGGTGCCAGGACCTCTCGGGCCAGCACCTCTTCTCATACACGACCGGTGACACGGTGGCGGCGGTGACATCGAACGATGTCAACGACTATCTCCGGAGAGTGACGGGTGACGATTTCAGCGCCAAGGATTTCAGGACCTGGGGCGCTTCCAGCCTGGCGACCGCTCACCTCGGCCGGGCCGGCGTTCCCGATGGCGATTCCGACGACCACGTGATCATCGAGGCAGTCGATCTCGCCGCCGAAGCACTCGGGAACACGAGGGCAGTCTGTCGGGCCTCATACATCCACCCGATCGTGTCCGACACCTATATTTCCGGTGATCTCCACCGTGCGTGGACCAAATCCCGGAGCGGGCCACTCATGAAGCGCCCCGAGAATGCACTGAGGCGGTTGTTGAGCGCCACATGACCGACACGTTTCACGACCGGGGCGGCGGGTGATCACGGCCGGAATCGACGGGATCTACCTTGACCTGCACGTGCAGCCAGGAGCGCGTCGACCCGGGATTGTCGGCGTACACGGTGATTCCCTGAAGATGGCGGTGTCCGCCCCCGCAGTGTCGGGCCGGGCGAACCAGGCCGTTCTCCGGGCAATTTCCGCCCTGTTCGTCGTTCCAATCGGGGACGTATCCCTCACGTCCGGTCACAACTCGAGGCGCAAGCGGGTGTTTATCAGGGGCATCGACGAACTGGCTGCGAAGCAAAAGGTCTCCGACTCGATCCCCTAGTTCGGGCGCTTCCGGGCCCGATCAAGGCTTCCGGCCCATGAAAGGACATTCGCCTCTGGCCCGACCGTCATTGAGCCCTCATCGTGGATTCATATGGACTGCTCACAAGAGCAGCCGCGTTGAGCCGGGAGGCTCGGAAAGGAGTCGCCGACATGACTACTACGAATATGCCGGAGGTCGAGACCGCCACGGAGCCGACCGCTTCAGAAAAAGCCGGGGTTTCCTCGGCGTTCGAGGACCTGAAGGTCGACGGCGAGGAACTCGTGGCCAAGGTCCGTGAACTCATTCACGAGGGCAACATCCGCCGCGTGATCATCAAGAATGGCGAGGGAACGGTGCTGATTGAGATCCCCCTGACCCTGGGCGTGGCGGGAGCCGTGATCCTGCCGACACTGGCGGCGGTGGGTGCAATCGCTGCCATCGTCACTGATTGCTCGATCACGGTCGAACGGCGGGTCGAAGGAGTCTGAACCCCGCGAAACCCGGCTCAGCTGTTGTGGCTCTCTTCGGCCGCTTCGGCGTCCGCCTTGGTCTTGTGAATGGCGCCCGCCGGGTGCTCAGGTGGTGAGTAGAGCGAATAGAGCTTGACGGCCTCGTCGCCGATATTGACAACGTTGTGCCACACGCCGGCGGGCACGATGAACGCCCAGTCGTCTTCGATTTCATGGCTCTCGTCAACGCCGTCCTCCGACTTGCCAAGGTCGACCCTGGCCTTTCCTTGCTCCAACCTGAGGAACTGGTCGAGGTGGCCGTGGGACTCCCAGCCGATCTCCTCACCGGGAGCGAGACTCATCAATGTCAGCTGAGTGTGCTTGCCCGTGAACACGACTGTCCGAAAGTTGTCGTTTTCCAACGTGATCTTGGTGACGTCGTCCAGCCAGCCCGGCATGCTGCCACCTCCTTCTGCCGCATCGTATCTCACCCGGCGACCGGAGCCCCAGGCGACGAGGCGTCCGGCGACCGGTGACCTTCCTTTTCGCGCATCAGCCGCGGCCTATGGGCCGCGGCTGATGCGCGAAAACAGTCGAGAGAGTCGACGGGACTGCCTGGACGGGCCCGGCGAGGCGGGCGGTTTCTATAGTGCGGAGTCGACAACAAAATCGGCCGTGCGGCGGCGTTCAACTGGAGGCACAGTGTCAGCTGATTTCTTTGCGGATGTGAAGGATCGAATCAGGTTTGGGGGCCTGGACTCCGAAGACGACCTGTCCTTCAAGGTCTACGACCCGGATCGGGTCGTGTTGGGCAAGAGCATGGCAGATCACCTTCGCATCGCCGTCTGCTATTGGCACTCCTTCAACTGGCCGGGCAGCGATGTGTTCGGCGCCGGCACCTTCGATCGGCCCTGGCTGCAGGCGGCCGGTGATCCCATGGCCGCCGCTCATCACAAGATGGACGCCGCTTTCGAGTTCTTCACCAAGCTCGGGGTGCCGTTCTTTTGCTTCCACGATGTCGACATTGCCCCCGAGGGCGCCACCTTCGCCGAGTCGGCCAGGAATCTCGAAGTGATGGTCGACTACGCCGAGAAGAAGATGGCCGAGACCGGGGTCAAGCTCTTGTGGGGAACGGCCAACCTCTTCTCCCACCCCCGATATGCCGCCGGCGCCTCCACCAACCCCGACCCGGCCGTCTTTGCCTACGGGGCGGCACAGGTCAAGCATGCCCTCGAGGCGACCCACCGCCTGGGCGGCGCCAACTACGTCCTCTGGGGGGGCCGGGAGGGATACGAGACCCTGCTCAACACCGACCTCAAGCGCGAGGGTGACCAACTGGCTTCGTTTCTGACGATGGTCGCCGAGCACAAGCACAAGATCGGATTCGAGGGAACCCTGCTCATCGAACCGAAGCCCGCCGAGCCGACCAAACACCAATACGACTACGACTGCCAGTCGGTGCACGGATTCCTCGAGAGATACGGCCTCGTCGACGAGTACCGCGTCAACATCGAGGGCAACCACGCCACCCTGGCCGGGCACAGCTTTCACCACGAAGTCGCCTACTCGGTTGCCCACGGCATCTTCGGCTCGATCGACGCCAATCGGGGCGACTATCAAAACGGCTGGGACACCGACCAGTTCCCCAATTCCGTCGATGAGCTGTCTCTGGTCCTGTACGAGATCCTCCAGGGGGGAGGGTTTACCACCGGCGGCTTCAACTTCGACACCAAGCTCCGGCGGCAGTCGATGGACCGGACCGACCTCTTCCACGGTCATATCGGTGGCATCGACACGCTGGCCCGATCGTTGCTGGTGGCGGCTGCCCTGATCGAAGCCGAAACCCTGTCGCGGCCGAAAGCGGAGAGGTATGCGGGATGGTCGGACGGGCTGGGAGCCCGGATCAGGTCAGGGTCCGAGAGCCTCGACAGCCTCGAGGCGCAGGTCAGTTCGGGCGCATTGAACCCGACCCCGGTGTCGGGACGCCAGGAACTGCTCGAAGAACGCGTCAACCGGATCATCTGGACCTCCGGAACCTGATCCCGTGGCGGACGTAGCAGCGCCACGTCCCCCGTTGATCAGCCTCGAGCTTGGCCCGTACTCCATCGCAGCAGCCACGGCCTTCGGTCCCCGCCTGGCGAGCCTTCGCTACCGGCAAGGACCCGAATTGTTCGCGCAACTGTCCGACGAAGTGCTGATCAATCACCCCGACTCCGGCACCTATCGATTCCGCGGGGGTCACCGTCTCTGGGCGGCGCCGGAGGTTCCCGCCATCACCTACGCCTCCGACGACCATCCGTGTGTGGTGACCACGGGTGACGGCG
>DATEEG010000176.1:0-6575 GCA_035281305.1 Acidimicrobiia bacterium
TCCGGCGACCCACTATGTCACCGAACGCGAGCGAATGGTCAAGGCCACGGCCCAAATTGAAGAAGAGCTCGCCCGGCGGCTGGCCGAGCTCGAGTCGCAAGGCAAGATGCTGGAAGCCCAACGCCTTCGAATGCGCACGTCCTACGACCTCGAGATGATGCGAGAGGTCGGGTTCTGCACCGGTATCGAGAACTACTCGCGGTTCCTCGACGGCCGCGAACCCGGCGAAGCGCCCTACACCCTGCTCGACTACTTCCCTGACAATTACCTCACGATCATCGACGAGTCCCACGTGACCGTGCCTCAGATCGGTGGCCAGTTCGAAGGCGACCACAGCCGGAAGACGATGTTGGTTGAGCACGGGTTTCGCCTGCCTTCGGCCATGGATAACCGTCCGCTCCGATTCGACGAGTGGCTGCAAAAGGCCAACCAGATCGTGTTTCTATCCGCAACTCCATCCGCGTTCGAGCTCTCCAAGTCGACCCAGGTCGTCGAACAGATCGTGCGACCAACCGGCCTGGTCGACCCGGAGGTAGTGGTGAGACCCACCCGCGGGCAGATAGACGATCTGCTTCATGAGATCAGGCTCCGAGCGGCCGCCGACCAGCGCGTCCTCGTGACCACCCTCACCAAGAAGATGGCCGAGGACCTGACCGATTACCTCCTCGAGATGGGGGTGCGGGCGCGATACCTCCACTCCGAGATCGACACCTTGGAGCGGGTGGCAATCCTCCGTGAACTGCGGCTTGGTGAGTTCGACGTTCTCGTCGGTATCAACCTTCTCCGGGAGGGCCTCGACCTTCCCGAGGTCTCGCTGGTGGCGATTCTCGATGCGGACAAGGAAGGCTTCCTGCGATCGGAAACGTCTCTGATACAGATCATCGGTCGGGCGGCCCGCAACGTCGACGGTCAAGTCGTGATGTATGCCGACAAAGTCACCGATTCGATGCAGCGAGCGATCAACGAAACCAACCGGCGCCGGGGGCTGCAGGCCCGGTACAACGAGGAGCGGGGCATCGATCCCCAGACAATTCGGAAGAAGGTGTCGGACATCCTCGAGTTGATATCGACCGAGGCCCCGGCGGGCGATCGGCGGCGACGCGAACTGACTTCCAGACAGCCCCTCAACCTCGACGGCGACGATCTCGTCAGGTTGATCATGTCGCTGGAAGAGGAGATGCACGAAGCCGCCAAAGAGCTTCGATTCGAATATGCGGCCCGCCTCCGTGACGAGGTAAACGAACTGAAAAGGGAGCTGAAAGCCATAACCCAGGCTGTGAGCTGAGCAGGCGGAAGACGGAAGCCGGAAGGGGGAAGGGAAAAGGGGGAAGGGGAAGGCGGAATGCGGAGTGCGCCTGGGCAAGACGCCAGATCCGGGCGGGAGTGCACCCAAGCACCCGTCACCCAATTCCCCCTATCCTTTGTCAATCCATGACCGAGCAGAGCACCTGGCTTACCCCGGCTGCCTTCGCCAAGCTGACGGCGGAGTTGGAGGAACTGAGAACCGAGGGCCGAAGGCTGATCGAAATCCGCCTCGCCGAAGCTCGCGCTCATGGCGATCTCCGTGAGAACGGCGATTACGACTCGGCCAAGAACGATCAAGGGATGATGGAGGCGCGAATCCGGCAGCTCGACGCCATACTCGCTCACGCCATCGTTCGAGAGGCCGCCGACGATGGCAAGGTCGGGATCGGCTCGGTGGTGACGGTGGTCGATTCCGATGGCGACGAGATGACCTACTTCGTTGCCAATCCCGCCAACAAGCAGCCTGGCTACCTGCTGGCGTCACCCGAATCACCCCTGGGCAAGGCCCTCCTCGGAGCTGCCCCGGGAGACAAGGTCACCTACGACGTCGAGGTGGCCGGCAAGACCAAGTCCTTTTCGATCCTGATCAAGGACGTTCGCCCCTTCCGCGATTGACCTGAGGGGTACCCTGCGCTCTCCGCTTCGGGAGGGCCCTAGTGAAACTCCGACTTCGCAGTCCACTCCAGCTGGCCCGCCAGCTACTGGATCAGGCGCGGCGACAACCCGAGGCGGTCGAGGAGTATCTAGACGCCCACAGCGAGGAGTGGGAGGCCCTGGCCGAGGCAGCGCCCGGAGCGGCCGCGGCGATCCTCGAGGAACTCGATGACGACGCCGTCAGCGACCTGATCCGGGATCTCGAGCCGGCCGAGGCGGCGGACATCCTCGTCGAGTTGCAACCTGAAGTAGCCGCCGATCTCCTCGAGGACCGAACCCCGGCCGATGCTGCCGCGCTACTGGAGGAGATGAGTCCCGAGGACGCCGCCGACATCTTGGGCGAGGTCGACGAACCGGAAGCCACCGCCCTGCTGGGAATGCTGACCCACGAGTCGGCTGCCGACGTACGGCGGCTCCTGGCCTACCCCTCCGACTCGGCCGGTGGGCTGATGGCCACCGAAATCGCCCGGCTTCCAATCGGGCTGACGGCAGGCGAGGCCATTGAACGAATCCGCCACCTGCACGAAGAGCTGGAAGACCTGTCTTACGTGTACGTCATCGGAGATGAAGGCCGGCTCGCAGGGGTCGTCTCGTTTCGTGACCTGGTATTCAGCCGCCCGGGTGTCGGCCTCGAGGAAGTGATGGTCAGGGACCCGATCGCAGTCAGGGTTGACGCCGATCGGGAGGAGGTCAACGACCTCATCCAGCAGTACCACTTGTTGGCGATACCGGTCGTCGACCAACGGGGCGTGCTCCTTGGTGTCGTACCGAACGATGTTGTGATCGAGTCCATCCAGGACGAAGCCAGCGAGGACTTCGCGGCCGCGATGGGTGCCGGTGTCTCGGAGTCGGTCAGGTCGTCCGTCTCCAAATCGGTCAGAGCTCGCCTTCCGTGGATTGCCTTCGACGTGGTCATCTCAACGTCGGTCGTGTGGGCCGTCAGTCAGTTCCACGATGTGCTCGATGAGTTCGTGGTGTTGGCCGCGCTGATGCCGCTTGTGGCGAGAATCGGAGGGGACGCCGGGGCCCAGAGCCTCGCGGTCGTCATCCGTGGCCTGGCCGCCGACGAGATTCCGATGTCGGGGACGTCTCGCGTCGTCGCCCGCGAAGCCACCATCGGAGCCATCAATGGAGTAGCTATTGCGGTCCTGGCCGGCGTTCTGGGCTTCATCATGCAGGAACTGCGGGGGGGCCCCAACCCGCTCCGAATTGGCTTTTCAATGGCAATCGCCGCCCTCGTGAACCTGGTGATCGCCGGAGCGGCCGGATCCGGAATTCCTCTACTCCTCAGGAGGCTGGGGTTCGACCCGGCCCTTGGATCGAACCTTTTCCTCACAACGGTGACGGATTTGATGGGCTTCGCCGGGTTCCTGGCGGTCGCGACGGTCCTGCTGCGCTGACCGACGACAAAGGGCTTCCTACCCCAACGGCTGCCGGGTAGCCTGAAAAGAACCTTGAGGAAGCGGGTCACCACGCTCTTCTTGGCCTGCGCCGCCTTCGTCTCCGTCGTGGCCGTGGCGCCCGCCCAAGCTGCCTGCCGGCCAACCACCCTGGCCGACCTGTTTCCGGCTGCCCCGGCAACACCGATCGGGACCGTGACTCCTCCGGCCCCGCTGGTACCGGAAGCCGCCACGACGACCACCGCCGCTCCGGTCGACCCCAGTGCTTCCACGACGGTCGAGCCCGGTACGACCACCACCACCACGATGCCTGTCCCGGCTCCGACCCCCGTCGCCAGATGCTCTTATGTCTATCGAATGCAGTGGCCGGTTCTGGGTGGCGGCGCCGTGCTGTCAGTGTTTGGCGCCGAGCGAGACCTGGGTGCCCGGCATCACGCCGGCATCGACATTTCGGCGCCCAAGATGACCCCTGTGGTTGCCGTTCGCGATGGCATCGTTAGCGCCATCCACTCCGGCGGGGGGGACTGCTGCTCGGTGGCCATCACTCACGATGACGGTTGGTCATCGTTCTATTTGCACCTCAACAACGACCTCGACGGAAGTGACGACGGAGACGGTGTCGGCATCCGTCCCGGCCTTCAAGTGGGAACCCGCGTGGTCGCGGGAGAGGTGATCGGATGGGTCGGCGATTCCGGCAACGCCGAACCGACCACGCCTCACCTCCACTTTGAACTTCACATGCGCAACGGAGTGGCCATCGACCCGCTTGCCAGCCTTCGCTGGGCGTTCCGCCGCATGCCGGCACCCGCCCTTGAAGCCGGACCGTCCCATTTTTCCGGCCCCTATATCGACGATGACGGACTGCCGGCCGAAGCTATGTTCGGACTGTTGGCCTCACTCGGAGTTGTGCACTCTTGTGACCAGTGGGCAGCCGCGGTCTGTCCCCATCTGGAGGCCTCCGACATGGACGCGGTCGGATGGATTTCGGCTCTGTCCCGTGTCGTGGTTCCGGTTCGAACACCGACGGCGACGATCGAAATCGTGAATCAGATCATCGAAGACGCCCGGTCCTGCCCCGCGGAGGGGTGCCCACCTCCCCCCATCACAGTCGGCGAGGCAGCAGCGATCATGATGTGGGTCATGGACCAGTCCGCTCACGACGACGCTCTGGTAGCCCTCGAGGACGAAATGGAGCTAAGGCCGACACTGATCGCGGCCGGCGTCTTGCCTCCCCTTCCACAGCCTTACTGGCTGACCGAGCCGTCGGTGGCATTGGCGAGGTTGGCCAGTCGCGGTCTTGCCGACAACTGTTCGGTCACTTCACCGAGCTTCGATGAGGTGTTGACCAGGGCCGGGTTGGCAGAGATGATCGGCAAAGCCTTTGGCTATCTACCCGTGGTCAACTGTGGGGCGCTGGCCTGATCCCGCCTCGAACGGGCCCGGTTCGAGAGGGCTGAGTTCAAAGAAGTTGCTACCTCGCCCGCGGCGAAGGTCAGATCCCCGACCCGTCCGACCGGTGCCACTTGCTTGACGGTTGAGATGGCCATCGCCTCGGTGGCAAGGCCCAAACGGGAAAGGTCGAAACGGCCTTCAACCACCTCGATTCCGAGGATCCCGGAGTCGGCCACCACCAGACGCCTCGTGATCGAATCGAGGATTCCCAAATCAAGTCCCGCCGTCTCGAGGACACCGTCCACGACCCAGGCGAACGAGAACGTCGGGCCCTCCAGCATGGTTCCCGAATCGGACAACAACAGGGCGTCGTCGTAACCCCTCTGGCGGGCCACGCGACTCGAGGCCTGATTGGCGGCGTAGGAGATCGTTTTGACCCCGCTCAGCTCCCACGGTCGCCCGCCCGGATGCCACGGTGCGGGGACCGGCAACAACGAGAGCGCCGGTGATGCAGGCGGGATCGAATGCGACAAGACGACGCAGCGGGATGGCGCGGCGTGACCCGGCACCGTCTCGCCCCTTGTGAGGACGACCCGGACGATGCAATCTCCGCCGGCTGCAGCAACTCTTTCGATCCAGTCCCCGAGATCGGTGGCCGCCGGGACCGGGATCCCGAGTGCCGCGGCGCTGGCAGCCAACCGCCGGTAGTGCTCATCCACGGCGAAGGCCCGCCCGTCGTAGGACCTGATCGCCTCGAAACAGCCGTCGCCTCGCAAAAGTCCGTCGTCGAAGACCGACAGGCGGCTATCGCCGGGCTCACCGTCGATCAAGACGAGGTCAGCCGCCACTATCGGTATCCGTTGGTGATCGGGAGCCTCCGGTCGCGGCCGAAGGACTTCGTCGTGATCTTCACGCCGGGAGCGGCCTGGCGCCGCTTGTACTCGTTGCGGTCCACCAGGCGGGTCATCTGACGAACGGTGGCGGCATCATGACCGAGGGCAATGATCTCCTCGACACCTCGATCCTCCTCGATGTAGAGACGCAGGATCGGGTCGAGCTCGTCGTAGGGAGGGAGGCTGTCGGAGTCCTTTTGATTTGGTCGCAGCTCGGCCGACGGAGGCTTGGCGATCGTGCTCTCCGGAATCACCTCAGAGACCGAGTTCCGCCAGGCGGCCAGCTTGTACACAGTCGTCTTGAAAACGTCCTTGAGGACGGAGTAGCCCCCCACCATGTCTCCATAGATCGTGGCGTAACCCGCCGCCATCTCGGACTTGTTGCCGGTGGCCAGCACCATGGGCCCGAACTTGTTCGAAATAGCCATGAGGATGGCGCCCCGGACCCGGGCCTGAATGTTTTCCTCGGCGACCCCGGCTTCGGTGCCCTCGAAGATCGGCCCCAGGGTGTCGAGGTAGGCCTGGAAGACAACGTCGATCGGGATCGATTCGAAACGAATGCCGAGCCGTTTGGCCAGATCTTCGGCGTCGGTCTTGGAGTGCTCGGACGAGAATCGGGATGGCATCGACACCCCTATTACCGATTCGGGCCCGAGAGCATCGGCGGCGATGACAGCGGTCAGGGCCGAGTCGATGCCACCGGACAGCCCGATGACGACCTGATGAAACCCGTTCTTTCGCACGTAGTCACCGAGACCGAGCTGAACCGCTCGATAGATCTCCTCCTCGGCGCCCAGGAGCGGGCTGATCATCCCGGAGCGGGGGTTGTCGAGATCGAGGTCGATGAGCATGCGGTCTTCTTCGAATTGCGGTGACCGATGGATCACCTCACCGGTCGGCGCCAGCACAACCGAGTGGCCATCGAAAACCA
>DATEEG010000177.1:0-4871 GCA_035281305.1 Acidimicrobiia bacterium
CCGGCGGAATCTCGGAGAACCGCAACGCCGCCATCAGGGCTGCAGTCGGGGAAGTGATCGCCTGCACAGACGCCGGCTGTCTCCCTGAGCCGGGATGGCTCGAAGCCCTGGCCAAGCCTTTTGAATCGGGGGCGGACTGGGTGGCGGGGTTCTACCGGCCGGAGGGCAAGACCACCGCATCGACCGCCGCGGGGGTTGTGATGATGACCGTCCTGGAAGAGGTCGACATGGATCACTTCCTCCCGGGCGGCAGCTCGCAAGCCTTCACCAAGGCGGCCTGGGAGACGGTGGGAGGATTTCCGGAAGGGATCAACGCCGGAGAGGACACCCTCTACGGAGAGCAATTGCGGGCAGCCGGATATCGGCCCGATTTCGCGCCGGATGCCCTGGTCGCCTGGCATCCACCGTCGTCGCTCGAAGAGATGGCTGACAAGGCCCGGCTCTGGGGAGAAGCCGACGGGATCAACCGGGTCAGGACCGGCGCCTACCTGCGTGTCATCGCCGCTTATTGGATTCTCCCCCTGGTGGCACTGGTGGCCGCCTTCTTCGTCCCGTTCCTTGGTCTCGCGATCCTGGCCGCGTTCGTGGCCATGATCATCTTCCGCACCCGGTTCAAATATCGATGGGTACCCGGATGGTCGAGATGGTTTCTCGTCCCCATCGCCCACGTCCGCCAACAGCTTTCTCAAAGCCTCGGCTTCCTGGAAGGGTTTGGCCTCGGCAACCTATTCAAGAAGGTGGCAGGAAGGGTGTTGCGGCCGGTCCGCCGCCTCCTACCCGAATCGTGGATGCAGAGCCTGGCCGCCGAACCCAGACCGCTCCGGCACAACGTCGATGTTCGGTTGGAGAACGAGACCCTCGTTGCAAGATGGTTGGAGGACACCCCGGCCACCTACCGGGTCGGGACCAGGGGACCGAAGCCGGGAGACGCGGTGGTCCAGGCAACGGTGGAACTCCGCCCCGGATTGGAACCGGCGGCCTCGCCGGTGGCCGTGAGCCTTCCGGAAGCTCTCCTTCAGGATCTCGCCGACGAACCGCAGATCCTGGAGGATCCGGTCGCGTCGTACGCGGCGCTCCGCCAGTCCGGACACAGGTATTCATTGGTCCCCTCGCCGGGGGGTCTCACCAGTCGCAAAGACCCCATCGTGGGCGCCGGATCGCTCGTCGTGCTGGCGGCCGTCCCCATTCACGATGTCGGTGGTGGCAGCCGTGGAGCCCAGATCGCCCAGGAGGCAGCCAGCCGCAACATGCACGTGACGTATGTATCCCGATTCGATGCCGCCGAGTCCGTCGACCTCGGGCTCAGGTTCATCCACCCCCGTCTCGAGGAGACGGGGATTGGCGAGTTCGACGCCGGATCGTTCCTGGCGAGGGATCCGCAGGGCCCGCGGATCGCCCTGGTGGAATTCCCGCATCGTGACTTCAAGCCGATCGTGGAGGAACTTTGGAGCAATGGATTCCGGGTCGTCTACGACCTGATCGACGATTGGGATGACGCCACTCTCGGCGGGTGGTGGTACGACCACGAATTCGTCGAGTGGCTGGTCGCCCACACGCACGTATTAACGGCGTCGGCCCCGTCGCTCGTGCGATCGCTTCGGGAGAAGTCGGGACGCGATGTGATCGAGATTCCCAACGGAGTCAATGCGCGCATCTTCGACGTCGATGCCAAACGGGCGGTGCCTCGTGACCTCCCCCCCGGGAACGGGCCCCTGATCGAGTATCACGGGTCGCTTTACGGAAACTGGTTCGACTGGCCGGCGGTGAGCGGCGTCGCCCGGGCCTTTCCCGACGCGAGGATCGTCCTCATCGGCGACCGGCCGCGGCGGATTCCGGAGTTGCCCAGGAACGTACATCTTCTCGGCCTGAAACCACAAGGAGCGCTGCCCTCGTACCTGGCGCAAACGGACGTCGGACTGATTCCTTTTGTGGTTTCGAAAACCACCCACGCCGTCAGCCCGCTCAAGGCATTCGAGTACCTGGCAATGGGCGTGCCCGTCGCGGCGCCGCCCCTGGAACCGCTGGAGGGTCTGGACTCGGTCCACACGAACACCGACCTGGTGGAGGCGGTGCGTCGAGCAATGGCAGCACCGCGCCCCGATGGTCACGTCGCCCTGGCGCGCCACGGCTGGGGGGAACGCCTTGGTCGGTTGTTGACGGAGTTGGATGTCGAGTTGCCGCCCCCAGGCCGTCCCGTCCGGGTCGAAGTCCACCCGATCCTCCATTACGCCCGAGAAGACCGAATAATCAAGTAGCAGAACCCGAACCGATCGGGGTCAGCCACAGAACTCATTGGGCTCCGTTGCGGCCTATCACTGTCGCCAGCGTCTTGGCCAGGATTGACAGGTCCAGCCAGGGGGACATGTGGCGGACGTAGTAGAGGTCGTAGGTCAGCTTTTCGATCGTGTCGTTGAGGTCGTCGGCGTACCCGGAGTGCACCTGGGCCCAGCCGGTTATGCCGGGTCTGACCAAATGGCGGTATCGGTAAAACGGAATCAACTTCTCGAATTGCTGTACGAAGGCGATTTGTTCGGCTCGCGGCCCAACCAGGGCGGCATCTCCCTTGAGGACGTTGAGCAGTTGCGGGACCTCGTCCAGCCTGGTCGAGCGAAGGAACCGGCCGACCCTGGTGATGCGGGGGTCGTCGGGGGTGGTGAATTGGGGACCGTCGTCATCGGCTCCAAGCACCATCGTGCGAAACTTGTACATCGTGAAAGGTCGGTCGTTGAGGCCGGTCCGGCGCTGCTTGAACACGGCCGGCCCGGGCGAGTCGAGCTTCACCGCCAGCCAGGTGAATGCTGCCAGGACAGCCCAGATGGGCGAAGTGGCCACAACCAGCAACGACTCAACCACCTGCTTCATCGGTGCGTACGGCGCCCGGCGTTCGAGCGGAACGCTGATCTCCCAGCCTTCCGCGAGATGGACGAGGGCAACCCTGCCCGTATGCTCCTCATAGACGCTGCTGAGAGGCCGCACTTCGTAGCCGGCCAGCGTGCTCGACGAAACGAAGCTCGCCATTTGATCGGAAAGGACCGCTCTCATGTCGAGCACCAACGTGGTGTTGGGTGATGGTGCGGCAGGCGGTGGTTCACCGCGCGGTTCGAGGAGATCGATGACATTGGCGTTGGGGGACTCGGTGAGGTCGTCCACCAATGCTTTCTCGTCGGTGATGATCACCATGTCTTCGATCCACGGTTTCCTCCGTTGCACCGCCCGGCAGAGGAGGGCAAGAATGAGCCACCCTCCGAGCGCGACCGATACCCAGCGCAGTGAGTAGTAGGTGCGTGTGATGAAGGTGCCCAATAAGACCGTCACCAACCCAAAGGCACCAGCCGTGAAGGCACGGGCATAAAGAGGCCGGGGCACGGCCGGCTCGACCAAGCGCAGCGACTGCCAGCTCCCGAACATCACCCCGAGAACCAGCAAAGCGACCATAGGCCGCGGGTTCTGGATTCCGAAGATATCGAGATCGAACTGGGGAGCGTTCCACGGCAGCCACACTCCGAACACGTACTGCGAGGCGAGCAGGCCGGCAACCAACGCCGCGGCCGTATCCACCGCGACGGTGTTGAGTGCGAAGCGAGTGCGGAGCTTCACGAACCGCAACGGTACACCCTCCGCCGGATACGGACGTGTCGAAATCGAAGGAGGGATGCGACCCGACGAGCGCCGCGACATGGCCTCTCTCTTCGGCGTGCTTTTCATGATCCTGTGACCGACCTGATCGCAAAGGGCGCCGCTGCCCACCTGCGCAAGTTTCGGCGGTCTCACGCAGCCATCGACCTGGTGGACTACGTGATCGCCGCCACGGCCGAACTCCACGAGGCGGAGCTGGCGACTTTGAACGCAAAGCACTTCCCCATGTTCAAGGGCCTGACACCGCATGGTGAGGCGGACGGTTCTTGGGTTCGACGCAGACTGGAGAGCGCTCGACGGGTCACACCCTCTGCGCGAGAATTTCCGCCAACGCGATCAGGGTTCTGGTCCCGAAGCCGGTTCCTCCTTTCGGAAACCAGGCGTAAGGCGACTCGGCGCGAGCGGGGCCGGCGATATCGAGATGGACCCACGGCTTCCCGTCGGCGAAGGGGCGCAGGATCAAAGAGGAGGTGCTGATGCCGCCGTAGCGGCCTCCGATGTTCTTGGCGTCGGCGATCTCCGACTTGATCAGGTGGCTGTAGTCGTCGACGATGGGCATCGGCCAGAAGCGCTCGCCGGCAACGGCACCGGCGGCGACCACCAACTCGACATCCTCGCGCTCGTTTCCGAGTACTGCAGCCACCCGGTCCCCCAGGGCGATGCGCTGGGCGCCGGTCAGGGTGGCGATATCGACGATCAGGTCGGCTGATCCTTCGGCTGCAAGAATCAGGCCATCGGCCAGCACCAGGCGACCCTCGGCGTCCGTGTTCAAGACTTCGATGGTCCGGCCGTTCCTGTAGGTGATGACGTCACCGGGCCGGCAGGCCCCCCCGCCGGGCATGTTCTCGGTGAGAGGCAGATAGCCCTCGATATTGATCGGAAGCTTGAGCCGGGCGGCGCCGATGATGGCAGCTGCCACGGCGGCTGCACCCGACATGTCGGTCTTCATCGTCTCCATGCCTTCGCCGGTCTTGATCGACAATCCTCCCGAATCGAACACGATCCCTTTGCCTACGAGAGCCAACGAGCGCTGGGCCCGGCGGGGCCGATACGAGAGGCGGACAAATCGAGGCGCTCGGTGAGAACCCGCCGCGACCGCCAGAGTCCCGTTGATCCGCTCCGATGCCATCTTCTCTTCGTCCCAGATCTCGGAACGGACCCCGACAACCGCCGTCTGCTCGGCGATCAAACGAGCCAGCACCTCCGGGGCCTTGTCGCCTGCCGGCGTATTGATG
>DATEEG010000178.1:0-2645 GCA_035281305.1 Acidimicrobiia bacterium
TTGATAGCCGGGGGCACCGACCTCCTCCTGGAGATGGCTCGAGGTCAGCGGCCCGATTTGGAGACGTTGATCGACCTCACCAGGGTGGCCGGTCTCGACGACATCGCTGCGGTCGACGAGGGAATCGAGATCGGCGCCACCGCGACCCACGGTCGCGTGGCGTCTTCGGCGCTGGTCATCGAGCGCGCTCTGCCGCTCGCCCAGGCTTGTCTCGAGATTGCTTCGCCCCAGCTCCGCAACCGGGCGACGATCGTCGGCAATGTCGTGACGGCCTCCCCCGCCAATGACACCATTTCGCCTTTGCGCGCCCTCGGAACCACGCTCCTGATCGCATCCCCGGGCGGCCGCCGCGAGGCTCCCCTGGCCGGCTTTCACACCGGCGTGCGCCAGATCGGCCTCGGGCCGGACGAGATCGTGCTTGGGCTCAGGGTCAGGGCCATGCGGCGCTCCGAGCGCGGCGTCTTCGTGAAGTTGGGCCTCCGCAGGGCTCAGGCGATCTCAGTGATCCACATGACGATCGTTCTCGATTTCGATGGCCCCACGGTCCGGGCGGCGTCGATCGCCCTCGGTAGCGTGGCGCCGACGATCATCGAAGCGGCCCGGGCCCAGGTCTTTCTCGTCGGGCGAAAACTCGACCCTCCCACCATCGAAGAGGCCTCCCGCCTCGTGGGTGCGGCCGCCACTCCGATCGACGACATTCGTGCCTCCGCTGGCTACCGGTCGGAACAGCTTGCCGTACTCAGCCGCAGGGCCTTGGAGTCGCTGGCCTCCGCGACTGAGCGAGACGCCTGGCCGGCCCGGATCGTGACCCTGGCCGGAAGATCGGGAGGCCGCTTTCCCACGGGCTCGAGCCATGCCGTTAGGGCGGATACCGGCGCCGAGATAACCGCCAACGTGAACGGTGCTCCGCGGACCGCCCCGATCGGCCGCGGAACGCTCCTCGACTGGCTACGGGACGAGGCGGGCTTGACCGGATCCAAGGAGGGTTGTGCCGAAGGTGAGTGCGGTGCCTGCACGGTGTTCCTCGACGGAATGGCAGTCATGTCATGCCTGGTACCGGCCGGGCGAGGTCACGGAGCGGAAATCGTCACGATCGAGGGTCTGGCCGGACCGGAGGGACTCCACCCGCTTCAGCAGGCGTTCCTCGACCAGGGCGCCGTGCAATGCGGGTTCTGCATTCCCGGGTTCATCATGTCCGGGGCCAAGTTGCTGGAGGATGGGTTCCGCCCGACGATCGAAGACGTCAAGGCGGCCCTCTCCGGCAATCTGTGCCGCTGCACCGGGTATTACAAGATCATGGCAGCAGTCGAGCAGGCCGCATCGACCGGCACCCCCGTTCCTGAAGACCAGCCGGCGGGCAGTCGATGAGCGCCAGTCGGACGGACGCGAACCTCAAGAGAATCGGCTTCTCGGTTCCCCGAATCGACGGCGCCGGCAAAGTCACCGGCGAAACCCTCTATCCGGCGGACCTGCGGCGCCAGGAATTCCTTCACGCCAGGGCCGTCTTCACCAATCAGCCCCACGCCCGCCTCGTCAGCCTGGACGTGGCGCCGGGCCTGGCGGTGCCCGGCGTCGTCGAGATCGTGACGTCGGCTGATGTGCCCGTCAACGAGTACGGGTTGGTGTTCCGCGATCAACCCGTCCTCGTCGGAACGACGCACACCGGACGGGCGGCCGTCGCCTGTGACATCTCGCGTTGGGAAGCCGACCATCTCGCTCTGGTCGTGGCGGAAACAGTCGAAGCCGCCACAGCCGGGGCGGAAGCAATCGTCGCCGAGTGGGAGCAGCTGCCTGTGCTCGCCGACACCGACGCTGCCCTTGCTTCGCCCCTCCTCCTCCACCCCGAGAACGGAAAAAACACCAATGCCTACCACCACCTGCGCATTCGCAAAGGTGATGTCGCCGCGGGATGGGCGGAGGCAGACGTAGTCGTCGAAGGCACCTACGAATTGCCCCTGCAGGAACACGCCTATCTCCAACCGGAGGCGGCGGTTTCCTATATGGACGAGATGGGACGTATCACGATCGAGATCGCCGGGCAGTGGATCCACGAGGATCAGGAGCAGATCGCCCACGCTCTGGACATGGCTCCCGAGCAGATACGGGTGATCTACCCGGCCATCGGTGGTGCGTTCGGAGGGCGGGAGGACATGTCGCTGCAGATAGTGATGGCCCTCGCCACTCGCAAGCTCCACGAGCGAGGGATCAACCGTCCGATCCGCTCCCAATGGACGCGGGAGGAGAGCATCGTCGGCCATCACAAGCGCCATCGGGGACGCATCACGGCCCGGTTGGGAGCGACTCGCGCGGGCCTGATCACCGCCGTCGAAGCCGACTGTTATCTCGACGCCGGCGGATACAACTACACGACCAACAAGGTTCTCGGGAATCTCCATCTGTGCGTCGCCGGGCCTTACGAGGTTCCGAACGCCCGCATCGACAGCTTCGGCGTTTATACCAACGGACCGGTCGGCGGCGCCTTCCGCGGCTTCGGGGCTCCGCAAGGGGCCTTTGTCGCCGAAACGCAGATGAACAAGTTGGCGACAGCGTTGGGCATCGACCCGGTGGAGCTGCGGCTGCGAAACGCCTTGAGGGATGGATCCATCGGAATCACCCAGGTGGAGATGCCGGTAGGGGTGAGCCTG
>DATEEG010000179.1:0-4451 GCA_035281305.1 Acidimicrobiia bacterium
TCCAACGCCCTCCGACCGGATGGCTGGACCTCGGCTGATGCCGCCGGGCTTCCGATCTTCCCGGGCCTCGTCGACTACGACGAGGTCGCGGCGGGCTACATCGGCCATGCCGTCAGATTCACCGCTTCGGAGACCCAGCGGGCCCATGTGTGGCCTGCGCGTCACCACGCGTCGTCGAACCCGAGCCTCGACCTGCCACCGATGGGCCAGCGGTTCCGCCTCAAGGCCAGTTTCGATATCTCGGGCTTCGCGCCCGAGATCCAGGTGATCCTGACGGCGTTCAAGCAGTTCGGTCTGATCCTGGCTGACAACGGTTCATCGTGGTATGTCTCGGGCGCGCCGGATCCCCGCTGGGATAACGACCTCCTGGGTGAACTCAAGACGATTCCTGGTTCCGCTTTCGAAGCCGTCGACGTCTCCTCCCTCCAGGTCGACCCCGATTCGGGTCAGGCGGGCCATTAGATTCGGGGCCATCGCACCCGAACCCAACTCCGGACTTGTCGCGATCGTCACCGCCGCCGGCAAGGGCATCGGCGCCGGGATCGCCAGGCGTCTGGCCGCCGACGGATACCGCCTGGGACTCCTGTCCAACTCGGGGGGCGCCGCCGACCTCGCCGATCAGCTCGGCCCTGAAGTTGCGATCGCCCACACCGGGTCAGTCACCGATGCAGATGTGCTTCGTGAGGTGGTCGACTCAACGATCAGCACCTTCGGCCGGGTCGACGCGGTCGTCAACAACACGGGTCATCCGCCCAAAGGAGACCTGCTTTCCATCTCCGATGAGGACTGGCATCTCGGCATGGATCTCTTGCTCCTCAATGTCGTGAGGATGGCGAGGTTGGTCACCCCGATCATGGAGCGTCAGCGCAGCGGCTCCATCGTCAACATCTCCACCTACGCCGCTTTCGAACCCGATCTGGCGTTCCCGGTGTCGAGCTCGTTGCGGGCGGCGTTAGGGGACTTCACCAAGCTCTACGCCGACCGCTACGCGAGTTCCGGGATCAGGATGAACAATGTCCTCCCCGGCTTTACCGAGAGCTACCCCGAGAATCCCGCCAACGTCGCCCGGATCCCGATGGGCCGCTACGGGCTCATCGACGAGATCGCGGCGGCGGTGGCGTTTCTCGTTTCCAGGGACGCGGGATACGTGACGGGCCAGAACCTGCGAGTGGACGGCGGCCTCAGCCGGTCGATCTGAGCCGATCGGTCTCAGCTATCGGTACAGGTCTCCGACGAGATACTTGAGACCGCTGTCGACCTGCACCGTCACTACCGTCGATCCGGGACCCAGGCGCGTGGCAATTCTCTCGGCGGCAACCAGGTTGGCGCCCGTCGACGGGCCCGAGAAAACGCCCCAATCCCGGGCAGCGGCCCGAGCTTTGGCGAACGCTTCCGGGGTCGACACCGTGATGACCTCGTCGTAGTGCCCGGGGGAGAGTTGGGGGGGGACGAACCCGGCGCCCCCACCCTCGATGCGGTGAGTCCCGGGCGGCCCGCCGGAAATGACCGCCGACTCGGCAGGTTCGACCACGGCCAGGTGAACTTCGGGCCATGCCTGACGGAGCGACCTGCTCACGCCGAGAAAGCACCCAGCGGTTCCGACATAGGAGCAGTAGGCGTCCGCCCCCGGCAACATCGCCACGATCTCCCGCCCCATTTGATCGTACCCATCGACCATGTCGTGATTGTTGAACTGGTCCGTCTGATAGCCGTTTACTTCTTTGGCGATCTGAGCTGCCCGAACCCGCATCTTTGGGATCAAGTCGGCGGTGATGCCCTCGGGGGAGGGGATCACCTCCATCACGGCTCCAAACGCTTCGATGGTCCGAAGCTTCTCCGCGGAAAATGCGTCCGACGTGACGATGTGCAATGGATGTCCGGTCAGGGCACAAACCATGGCAAGGGAACTTCCGGTGCTGCCCCCGGTGTATTCGACCACCGCTTGACCTGGTGCCAGACGGCCGTCTTGCTCCGCCCCCCGGATCATCGCCAACGCCATTCGGTCCTTGTAGGAACCGGTCGGGTTGCCGCCTTCGAGCTTGACCCAGATTTCCCCGCGGCCCGGACCTTCGGGCAAATGGATCAGCGGAGTGTTGCCGATTGCGTCGAGCAGGCTCATGCCGGCGACGCTAGCGGGAAGACCCCGGGTGGCGCGCAATCGACTGCAGCGGAGCGCCTGTCGATAGGTGGCTACTCTCGCCGACAGTGATTCGAAAGGTCCTCGTCGCCAACCGGGGGGAGATCGCCAGGCGGATCTTCCGGACATGTCGTTCGATGGGGATCGGCACGGTGGCGGTTTTCTCCGACGTGGACCGTCATTCTCCGTTCGTTCGAGAAGCCGACGAGGCCGTGGCGCTTGGCGGGGCGATGCCGTCCGAGTCATATCTCGCCATCGACCGTCTGCTGGACGCCGCCACCGGGGCCGGGGCTGACGCGGTCCATCCGGGCTACGGCTTCCTTGCCGAGAACGCCGGCTTCGCCCGGGCTGTGATCGACGCCGGCCTCACCTGGATCGGCCCCTCGCCCGAGGCGATGGCAGCCATGGGCTCCAAGCTCGAATCGAAGCGTCTCGTGGGTGAGGCTGGAGTCTTGACTCTGCCTTCGGTCGACCTGACCGGCCTCGGCAGCGACGAGATCCTCGACGCCGCCGGGGCCGTCGGATATCCGATTTTTGTCAAGGCCTCAGCCGGGGGCGGAGGCAAGGGCATGCGCACGGTCGCTAATCCCGACGGGCTTCTCGAGGCCGTGGAAAGCGCTCGCCGCGAGGCCGGGGCCGCCTTTGGTGACGACACCATATTTCTCGAACGCCACCTGGTAGCGCCCCGCCACATTGAGATCCAGGTGTTCGGCGACGGACACGGCAACGTCGTTCCAATGTTCGAACGAGAGTGCTCGATCCAGCGTCGACATCAGAAGATCATCGAAGAAGCCCCCTCTCCGATCATCGATCCCGCCACTCGCGCTCGAATGGGAGACGCTGCCGTCGCCGCCGCCCGCGCGGTCGGATATGTCGGGGCCGGCACAGTCGAGTTCCTCTACGACGGCAGTCAGTTCTTCTTCCTCGAGATGAACACGCGCCTTCAGGTGGAGCACGCGGTGACGGAGGAGATAACCGCTCTCGACCTCGTCCGGTTACAGCTGCTCGTCGCCCAGGGTGAGGCTTTGCCCGAAGATGCCCTGACCCCGGCGATGGTGGGCCATGCGATCGAAGCGAGGCTTTATGCCGAGGATCCCCTGCATGACTTCCTGCCCGTGGCGGGGCGACTCGACCACTTCGAGTTTCCGAGCCTGCCAGGTCTCAGGGTCGACTCGGGAGTCGAGAGCGGCAGCGAGGTGTCACCCTTTTACGACCCGATGATCGCCAAGGTCGTGGCATGGGCCGAGACTCGCAGCGAAGCCGCCGCCTTGCTGGCGGAGGGTCTCCAGAAAGCCCGCATCCACGGATTGGTCACCAACCGCGAGTTGTTGGTGCGCATCCTTCGCCATCCCGAGTTCAGGTCGGGAGAGATCGATACCCACTTCCTGGAACGGCACTCACCGGCTGACCTGGGAGGGTCGCTGCCCGGTGCGACCGAGATCCGGATGGGGGCGGTGGCGGCGGCTCTGGCCGCGCAAAGCGAGCGCCGCGGCCATTCAGACCTACTCGGATCCATCCCCTCCGGATGGAGGAACAGTCCCTCGCAACTGCAGGAGGTCGACTTCGATCTCGATGGCGCGGCTATCAAGGTCGGCTATCGCTTCGAGGCACGGGGAGGCGTCACCATTGCCGTCGATGACGAGATCATCGAGGATGTCGACTTGACCGGGTTGACCGGCGCCCGGGTCGGCTTGCAGGTCGGGTCACAACTGCGCTGGTTCGATGTCGTCCGCAACGGCCGGGTCCACCACGTCGACGGACCCGGCGGATATGTGAGGCTCGTCGAACGGCCCCGATTCCCCGAAGCCACCCGCGACGCGGACCCGGGGTCTTTGCACGCACCGATGCCGGGACGGGTGGTCAAGGTGATGGTCGGGGTGGGCGACGAAGTCAGCGAGGGGCAGCTGGTCATCGTCCTCGAGGCGATGAAGATGGAGCACAGCTTGCGGGCGCCCCATGACGGGGTGGTGCGCTCGGTGACAGCCGCCCCCGGCGACCAGGTCGAAGCGGGCGCCGTCCTCGCCGTCGTCGAACCGCGAACCTAATGCTATTTCGTGCGGAAACCGCACGAAATAGCATTCAGATCGGCAGAAACTCAATGCAGGATCAGGCGAAACCGCACCGCATAGCATTAGGTTTCGGGTTGGACCCGGACGTCGGTGTAGCCGAGTCCCAGCAGGAAGTTGGTCAGGACTTCGATGGCGTTGTCGGCGGCGGCGTCGATGATGCCGGTCGCCAGAGCCTGGTCGAGGAGGGCGCCTTCGGCCACCTGACGGGCGTCGGTCTCGAGGCGGGGATCACCCTTGGTGAAGAG
>DATEEG010000180.1:0-2830 GCA_035281305.1 Acidimicrobiia bacterium
CGGCATGAAGAGGGCGACACCGCCGGGTCGGCAGTGAACGAAGGCAGTCTCCATCGCCCGGCGCAGGTCCTCCGCGTCGGTCATGTAGTCGATGGCGTCGTGACAGAAGACTGCATCGAACTGCCGTCCCAGACGGATCGAACGCATATCCCCTTGGAGATGGACACACTCCGGGTTGAGGAGACGCGAGACACGAAGCATCTCGTCAGACAGGTCGACGAGGGTCAAGGTGAACAATCGCTTGAGATGCGCGGCGTTGTGGCCGCCGCCGCTGCCCAGCTCCAAAATCTCCGAGACCGGGTTCGTTCGACTGACCAGCAGTGATGCCGCGAAGGCAGCCTCTTCGGCATAGTCGTCAGGTGGCGAGATCAGCGGCCACCACCGGGCAAGATCCCCGTAGAACCGGTACGAAGGGGATGGAGTTGTCACCGCCCCATCTTGGTTCGGTCGTCGTGAACAGACGGCGATTTCTGAATGTCGATCACGCATTAGCTACACGGACATCTTGTCGTACTCTTCGCCCATGGCCTACAGCAAGGCGCTAGCCGACGAGATCCGGGCTCGAATTGGTGAGCACCCAGGGCTCACCGAGAGGCAGATGTTCGGAGGCATCGCCTTCATGCTCAATGGCAACATGGCTGTTGGGGTGAGTGGCGACGAGTTGATGGTGAGAGTCGGTAAGGATGCTCACGACGAAGCGATGACGGTGCCAGGTGCCCGGCTCTTCGACATGTCGGCCCGCCCCATGCGAGGCTGGATACTTGTCGCCCCCGAGGGGATCGCCAGCGATGCCGATCTCGACGCCTGGATCAATCGAGGCGTCGCCTGGGCGGAAACGCTCCCCCCCAAATAGCAGGTCCGGCGGCTGTGGGTTTCAGGCGGCTGCTCGGTGTCAGAATGTACCGGTGAGCACAGCCCGCAGCCGGCTGCGAATGGAAGCGGCCCCGCTCGACGCCCGGGTGGCCCCGATCGAGCTGTTCTTCGACCTGGTGTTCGTATTCGCGCTGACCCAGGTGACCGCCCTGATGGCCGACGAACTCTCCGGCCGCGGCATCGTCCGGGGCGTTTTGATCCTCGGTCTGTTGTGGTGGAGCTGGGTGGGTTACGCCTGGTTGTGCAACGTGGTCAAGGCCGACGAAGGAGCGGTCCGAGTAGCGCTTCTGATCGCGATGATTGCGATGTTTGTCCTGGCCCTCGCCATCCCCGAGGCCTTCGACGATCTGGCAGGTGGCCTTCCCGGTCCGGTCGTGGTAGCGATCTGCTATTTCCTCTTCCGGTTGATGCACCTCGTGCTCTTCTGGATCATCTCCCGCGATGATCCGGCCTTGCGCCGCCAACTGATTCTCTTCGCGCCATCGATGCTGGGCGGCACCGCCCTGCTGCTCATTGCCTCCCAATTCAGCGGGACTACCCAAACCGTGATGTGGGCGGCGGCTTTGCTCGCCGACTACGGAGGAACGTACCTGGGCGGGGCTAGCGGTTGGAGACTGCGCTCGGCCGGACACTTCGCCGAGCGGCACGGGTTGATCCTCATCGTCGCCCTCGGTGAATCGATAGTCGCTTTGGGGGTCGGGGCGGCCGAGCTTCCGATCTCCTGGCCGATCGTGGCGGGGTCAGCCGCGGGGCTCGTGCTGTCAGCTGCCCTGTGGTGGGCGTACTTCGACATGACGGCGCTTCAGGGCGAGCATGCCCTGGCCCAGGAGCCTGAACCCACCCGGGCCCGCCTGGCCCGCGACGCCTACAGCTTTCTCCACTTCCCGATGCTGGTCGGAGTCGTGGTGTTGGCCATAGGGTTGAAGAAAGTCCTCGAGTACGTAGGTGATACCGAGCACCATCGACTCAGCGACCCCCTGACCGGTATCGGCCTCTACGCGCTTTATGGCGGCGTAGCGATCTACCTGGTCGGGCACATCGCCTTCAAGTGGAGAATTGCCCACTTCTTCACGGTCGATCGCATGGTGGCCGCGATTGGTCTGGTGGCTCTCATCCCGGTGGCCGGGCTGCTGCCGGCCGTAGTCGCCCTGCTGTTGGTGACGGGGATAATGGTTGCTGTGATCGCCTATGAGACCGTTCACTTTGCCGAGCATCGCGAACAGATCCGACACCAGATTTCGATCACCGACCAGCATTAGCGCGAGCCTGTGTACTCATTCGAGGGCGGGGCCACGGCCGCGGCCGGAAACAAGACCACTGGCAGGTGGGGCGTGTACGGGTAAGCCAACGAATCTCGAACGGCGGCGTGGTGGTGGTCGTCCGGTTTGGTGTTCGAGGGTGTGGTGGTATCGGCAGAGGAGGGTGAGGTTCCAGAGGGCGGTGGGTCCGCCGTCGGCCCAGTGCTGCCTGTGGTGGGCATCGCACCAGCGGGCGGGCCGGTCGCAGCCGGAGGGGTGTTGGCAGTGCCGGTCGCGAATGTTTAACGCTCTGCGCATGGCGGCGGGGACGGTCCGGGTGGCGCGGCCGATGTCGAGCGGTTCGGAGTCGGATCCGAACACGACGCGGCTGATGGTGCAGTCACAGGCATAGCGGCGGACCTGTTCGGGGGTGAGGACGTGGCCGCTCATCGTTTCGTGGGTGCCACCCCCGTGACCGGCCAAGGCGTCCAAATCGGTGACGACTATCACATGCGGTTTCTCCGTCCCGGCTGCCTGTCCCGAATCGAGGAAGCTGCGGGCCAGGTCGGCCCAGGCGTCGGCTCGCCGCTGGCGACCGCTCCTCCGGTCTTCTCCGGGTGGTGGTGCCATGGCGGCGTCCAAGGCAGTGAGGATGAGGTCGGCGGTGACCGGGTCGAAGAGACCGTCGACCTTGACCATCCCCTGAAAAGTCTTGGAGG
>DATEEG010000181.1:0-8945 GCA_035281305.1 Acidimicrobiia bacterium
CCTGGGTCGACGCCGCCACGGTCGATCTCTTCGACGGTGACTCGGCCGATTACTTGTGGCAGATCACGGTCGACAAGTCCGATCCGATCGACAGCAGTCCTGCCGTTGCGGGCGAGATCGTCATTACGAACCCCACCGGAGCCGATGAGCCGATCCCGGCGATCATCGCCGAGGTCAACAGCGTCACCGATGTGATCTCGGACGCCATCAACGCCACGGTGTTGTGTCCTGTCACGTTCCCGGCGACCCTGGATCCGGGGGAGAGTTTCACCTGCACCTATTCGAGTCCTTTGCCTGACACCGGGGCGAGAACCAACACGGCCACCGTCAACATCGATGATGGCACCGGAGGGACGAAGGACTACACGGGTACCGCGGACATCGACTTCACGTCAGTCACGCCCATCACCACCGACGATTCTGCGACCCTGGACGACACCGTCGGGGGTCTGAGCGGAACCTTTAGTGCGGATACGACGGTGACGTCCGAGGCGAGCCAGAACGCCGGCTGCCCGGACGATTCCGGAGTCATCACCAATACGGCCACCCTCACCGAATCCGACTCTGGAACAGTGAGACAGGACTCGGCCACTCTTGCGGTCAATTGCCACGAATTGACCGTCACCAAGGACGCCACCGAATCGTTCGGCCGTACCTTCGACTGGTCCGTGGAGAAGGAAGTCTCCAAGGACGGCGGGACCACCTGGGTCGACGCCGCCACGATCGACCTGTTCGACGGCCAGTCGAGCAGCGTCCTCTGGAAGATCTCCGTTACCAAGGGTGCCGCCATCGACACCGGATTTGCCGTTGCCGGCACGATCACGGTCAACAACCCTGCCCCGATGATCGCCGAGGACGTACTGGTGAGCGACACGCTCCCAGGAGCCGTTGGCCTGGTGGTGGACTGTGATCCCGGGGCCGGAGTGTCGAGCACTGTTGACGTCCCCGCCCGGGCCGCTGGAGTGGACGGCGTCGCCACCTGCGACTACTCGGCGACGCTGCCCGACGGCAGCACCCGGACCAACACGGCCACGGCGACCCTGTTCGGTGAGGACTACACAGGTACCGCCTCAGTCGACTTCACAGGAGTCGACCCCACGGTCACGGACGATTCTGCGGACCTGGACGACGACCTGGCCGGACTGAGTGGCAACTTCAGTGACAGCGGGTCCGTCACGTCGGCCAACCCATATCCGGTGGCTTGCCCCGAGGACGAGGGAACCCTCGTCAACACCGCCACCTTGACCGAGTCGGACTCGGGAACCGAACGCACTGACCCGGCATCGGTGACGGTCAACTGCCACGGATTGACCGTGGAGAAGACCGCAACGGCGACGTACACCCGGACCTTCGATTGGACGGTCAAGAAATACGTGACCGCCGACGACACCTGCGCGGCCGGGCTGGAGGATGACACTCTCAACGTCGGCCTGTTCGTGGGTGAGTCCGAAACCGTCTGCTGGAAGATCGTGGCCGAGCGGGGGCCGGGGGTCGACTCTGACTTCAAGGTCACCGGCACCATCACCATCACGAACAATGCTCCGATCGCTGCCAACGGTGTGTCGGTGTCCGACTCGCTCGCCGGTCCTGTAGCGGCCTCTGTGGATTGCGACCCGGGCGCGGGGACATCGACCACGGTCGACGTGGCGGCCAACGGCGGAACGGCCGAATGTGCCTACGAAGCGTCCGTTCCGGACGCGACTGACCGCTTGAACACGGCCACGGCCACCCTGGCGGGGGAGGACTACACCGGCAGTGCCCTGGCCGATTTTGGCGAGCCCACGACGTTGATCGACGAATCGGCGTCCCTCGACGACGACCGCAACCCGGTCGGATTCCCCGAGAACCTGAGCGACGACGCCACCCGGACATATACAGAGGTGCTGACCTGCGGGGATACTCGCACGGAGTCGAACACGGCGCTCCTGACCGAATCCGACACAGGAACACAGCGCACTGATCCGGCGGCAGTTGCCCTCACGTGTACTCCGGTCTTGAACGAAGGCTGCACTCCGGGCTATTGGAAGAACCACCCCGAGTCCTGGCAGGTCTACACGACCGGTCAGACCCTCGAAGAGGTCTTCGATGTCCCGGACGGGTTTGGCCTGGACAGCGACACCCTGCTGACAGCCCTGGATTATCCGGGAGGCCCGGGCCTGGGTGGAGCGGCTCAGAACCTTCTGAGGGCGGCCGCGGCGGCATTGTTGAACTCAGCCCATGCGGATGTCGACTTTCCGCTGACCACGGCTGAGGTCATAAGCCAGGTGAATGTCGCTCTCGCCGGGACCCGGCCGGCGATGTTGACCCTGGCCGCAGTGCTCGACGCCAACAACAACCTGGGTTGCCCCCTCGGCAACACCAGCAATGCCGGCGTGGTGGTCCTCCTGGCCACGAGCGGCCTGGGAACGATCCTGGGCCTGCGTGGCGGCAAGCACCTGCGAAACAAGCGATAAATCGCCATTGACCAGGGGTCCGGCGCGCCGGGCCCCTGGCACCGCTCCGTTTAGCAGTCCCGCCGTCGGACTGCTAATGTTCGTTAGCACTCGCAATCGGTGAGTGCTAAGTCGTTTTGGACAGGAGGAACTCACATGGCGAGAGGAGCTTCGTCGACTATGACCTTCACGCTTCGCCCCCTCGGTGATCGTGTTGTTGTCAAGGCCGAAGATGATCTTGAGCAGCGGACCCCTTCCGGGCTGGTGATCCCAGACACGGCCAAGGAGAAGCCACAGATCGGGGAGGTACTCGCAGTCGGCCCGGGGGCCCTCAATGACGAGGGCGGTCGGCTCCCGATGGACGTCAATACGGGCGACCGTGTGCTCTATTCGAAGTACGCCGGCACCGAGGTCAAGTTGGATGGCAAGGAGTACCTGGTGCTCTCGGCCCGTGATGTGCTGGCGATCGTCGGCTGAGTAGTCCGCTAAACAGGAGGTTTGTAACAAATGGCTGCAAAGGATCTGCGTTTCGACGAGGACGCTCGTCGGGGCCTCGAGGCGGGCGTAAACAAGCTCGCTGACGTAGTGAAGGTGACGCTCGGGCCCAAGGGCCGCAACGTCGTCCTGGAGAAGAAGTGGGGAGCCCCCACCATCACCAACGACGGTGTCACCATCGCCAAGGAAATCGAACTCGACGACCCATATGAGAACATGGGCGCACAGCTCGCCAAAGAAGTCGCCACCAAGACCAACGACGTGGCCGGCGACGGCACCACCACCGCCACCGTCCTGGCACAGGCCATGGTGAAGGAAGGCCTTCGCAACGTGGCGGCCGGCGCCAATCCGATGGACCTCAAGCGAGGTATCGAGCAGGCGGTCGAGGCAGTCGTCAAGGCCCTGGGCGAGCTCGCCACCCCGATCGAGGCCAAGAAAGTGGCCGCGGTCGCCTCAATTTCGGCGAACAACGACGCCGTCATCGGCAAGACGATCGCCGACGCCTTTGCCAAGGTCGGCAAGGATGGCGTCATCACGGTGGAGGAAGGCCAGACCTTCGGTCTGGAGCTCGAATTCACCGAGGGCATGCAGTTCGACAAGGGCTACATCGCTCCGTATTTCGTGACTGATGCCGATCGCCAGGAAGCCGTTCAGGAAGATCCATTCATCCTGATCGCCAACCAGAAGATCAGCTCGGTCAACGACCTGCTTCCCGTTCTCGAGCGGGTGATGCAGGCCGGTCGTGGTCTCCTGGTGATTGCCGAAGATGTCGAGGGCGAAGCTCTTGCCACTCTCGTGGTCAACAAGATCCGCGGCACCTTCCAGTCGGTGGCGGTCAAAGCCCCCGGCTTCGGCGAGCGCCGCAAGGCCATGCTTCAGGACATCGCCATCCTCACCGGTGGCACCGTGATCTCCGAGGAAGTCGGCCTGAAGCTGGAGAACGTGACGGTCGACATGCTGGGCCGGGCCCGCAAGGTCGTCATCAGCAAGGACAACACCACCATCATCGATGGCGGTGGATCCGAGAGCGACGTCAAGGCCCGCATCAAGCAGATCGAGCGTGAGATCGAGAACACCGACTCCGACTGGGACCGTGAGAAGCTCCAGGAGCGTCTCGCCAAGCTGTCCGGTGGCGTCGTCGTGGTCAAGGTCGGCGCCGCGACCGAGGTCGAGCTCAAAGAGAAGAAGCACCGCATCGAAGATGCCGTCTCCGCCACCCGCGCGGCGGTGGAAGAGGGCATTGTCCCCGGTGGCGGGGTCGCTCTGCTGAGGGCGCAGACCTCGATCGACAAGCTGCGGGGTGGATCCGACGATGAGAAGACCGGTCGCCAGATCGTGCGCCGGGCCCTCGAGGAGCCGCTCCGTCAGATTGCTATCAACGCCGGGGCCGAAGGCGGCGTCGTGGTCGAACGGGTCCGCAGCGAGGCCGGCAACATCGGCTTCAACGCTCAGACCGGTGTCTACGAGGATCTGGTTGTCGCCGGGGTCATCGACCCTGCCAAGGTGACGCGCTCGACTCTTCAGAACGCCGCATCGATCGCAGCCCTGCTGCTCACCACCGAAGCATTGGTGGCCGAGCGCAAGGAAAAGGAGCCCGCAGGCGGACACGGCCACGGTGGTGGTGGCGGTCCCGACATGGACTTCTAGTCCCCGATTCGATTGTTGGAAGTGGGTCCCCCGGGCGCAGGCGCCTGCGGGGGCCCGCTTTCGTTCAGGGGTTGAGAACGTTCGGCGATGCCAGCCTTCTTGGAATGCCAGATCAACCGGGCATGGATGTACTCATGCACGACTGCGTGGCCGTACAGGTAGCGGGGCACGTCCCGATTGGTCTGGACGATCAGCGCATATCCGACCGGGCGCCAGGCCCGGAACGCCTCGTCGCCGGTGAGCTCGGCGATGCAGCCCAGCAGCGATTCGTCCAGTTGCAGCGAGTGAACGGCCCGCTGGTATTCGAGGTTCGTCGTCAGGAGGGCGAAGGCGATGTTCATGCAGGACAGCCCGGACTCCAGGTCGAGCTTGAGCCACCGGCGTTCGCCGGAGGCATCGATCTCGGGAACGTGGAGCATCGTGTAGTCCAGGGGCCAGGATCCGCGCTGATAGAGGTCCTTGCCCTCGAGGCCGGCCAGAAGCTCGTACACGTTGAGGTCGTGGATAACAACGGCGTTGTCAGTGAGCTGTTCGAGGCTCGTCGGGCGGAGCGTGGCCTCGGTCAGGCCGGTGTTGCGGGCGATGAACGCGATCACGTTCGTTTCCACGACGAAATGCCGCAGCAGGAGCTCCCCGCCGTGGCGGCTCACGAACCGCGACATGAACCACACCCCCAGCCGGTCCAACAAGTCGTGGTTGGAGAACTCGAAGGGGAGCATCCGTTTTATGAACACGATCAACGCCACGAGCATCCTCGAACCGATTCGGAAGAACGGGCGCAGGAACCGATGCGAGAAGCCGCTTTGGTCGAGTTCCAGCAGCCTCAACGCGTCCCGGTCGAAGTAAAGCGATGGATCGCCCCGGAGGGCATCGAAGATGCCAGGCCCGGGTCGGTCGACCATCGACCTTGGCTCAGGCATTGTCCAACTCTTCCAGCTGCAGTGCATATAGCCGGCCTACGACCTTGGCTGTTTTCACGATCGCCCGAGCGATGTCGGGGGTTATCACAGGCGAGCGCAGCATCTCGAACATCATGTTGGTGTGCTCTTCGTCGGCCCCCCCGTGGTAGCGAAGGAACGTCACCTGCTCTTCGGTGAGGTCCAGCTGCTCGACGAGCAAATCAGCCCATCGACTCGCCTTCCGAGCCCCGAGGCCCTCGATGATGTACATGGCTCCCAGAAGGTGGATCGGGTTGGAGCGGGAAGCCTCCTGGAACATGTAGGCGGACAATGCCTCCGACCCTACGTTCTTGGCCGCTCCCAGAATCTCGCCGAGCTCGCCGCCGGCTGCCACGTAGTCGCGCTCGATCATCTGGAAGTCCCGCTGCTCTTCGGCTGCGTGATGGATGAACTCGGCCCTGATCTCGGTGTGTTCGACCGAAAGACTCGAGGCCGCTCTGGTGATCCACCGGGATCCCTCCATCACCTGCTGGCGAAGGTTCCGCAGCAGACGCCGGTAATCCTCTAGAGAGGCCTGTCGCGCTTCGATTCGGTTCACAATCGGAACTCTGGTGAGAAGGCGCTCGAACTCCGCCCAGACGAGAGCCAGCTCCTCGACCAACCAGCGGCCGCTCGTGTCGGTCTTTTCGTTGACGGTGTCATTGGGCCCGACACAGGTGAGGTGGGCGAACGAGACCGTGAACCTGCCTGACTCGGGAACCATGAGCAGGATCCGATCGCCCTCCTGGAATCGCCCGGTCCGCATCGCTTCCTCGAGCATGATGAAGATGCTGGCGGCGCCGGTGTTGCCCTTGGTGTGCAGGTTGGTGAACCACTTCTCCTCGGGGATCATCAAGCCGGCACCGCTCATGAGCTTGACGATGTCACCATGGAAGTAGTCGGAGCTGTAGTGGCAGAGAAGGTGATCGATCCGATCGGGATCGATCTTGCCAGCCCGGACCAGCGCGACATACTCCTCGACTCCGAGGGCAACGATGTTGTTGAGGACCGAGATGTCCTGACGGAGATTGAGCATTCCCACGGCGTCGGCCGCAGACGGGGTCTCCTGATCTTGCCAGGTGCTTCCGACGGTGACACCCGTCGGGGAAGCGACGCCCGCGTACATGCAAAGTGGATACCGGTGGGCGTGGGAACGCTGGTAGGACCAGTCGATTCGGAGAGAGAGCCCGTCGGGGCGGGGGCGATCCTCGACAACCACCGCCCCGCCGCCGTCCGACAGCATCCATCGAAGGAATTGTGCGTCGAAGGGAATGCGGCCCTGGTCGTCGGCGATGCCTTGAAGGCGCCGGGCGGTGAGCGATCTCGAAACCAGCTCCGACGCTGCCGCGATCCCCAAACGGTGCTCGCCCTGGCGCACCGCCATCTCAACGGCCCGGAGAGCCGCGGTTCCGGAGCAGCAGACTCCACCCACCGACAGGAGTTCCATGGGGCCACCTCCCAGGCGGCCGTGGACCATCGAAGCGAAGCCGGGGACGGGCAAGTCGGGCTGAGTGGTGGCAACTGCCAGCATCCCTACGTCGTCGATGCTCGTTCCGCGTTCCTTCAGGGCGGCCTCGACCGCATTGGCTGCGATCTCTTCGTTCAGCATCGTGACATGGCCGCCCTCGGCCAGGGCGTAGTGACGGGTGCGGATGCCGTTCGCCGCCAACATTCGACGACGGATTCGTTCCGAGCCCTCACCCAGAGCACCTAATCGTGATTCGATGTCGTCGTTCGATACGGGTTCGCCCGGGAGGAAGGCGCCGGCAGCGGTGATGTAGACAGCCATGGTGCTTTCTGTTGTAGTCGTTACAGGATCGGCCCTGGCGGCTCAACAATCAATCGGTAACCACCCTGAGGTGGCGATAAGGGTGCCTCAGCCTCCGTAGAGGCGATCCTCGAGGTCCTTCTTGACCTTCGGCCATTCGTGGTCCGTGATCGAGAACCAGGCTGTATCCCGGTTTCGGCCTTTGACGATCATGTGGTTGCGGAAGATTCCCTCGAAGGAGAAGCCGAGGCGTAGGGCTGCCTTACGGGACTTCTCGTTCATCGAATCACACTTCCACTCCACGCGGCGGGTGTGGTAGTGATCGAAGGACTCGGCGAGCAGCAGGTAGGTCGCCTCGGTGTTGGCCGCGGTGCGCTGGGCCTCCGGGATGTACCAGATGTGTCCGAGTTCGAGGCGGCGATTGGAAAGATCGGCGTTGAGAATCGTCACCATCCCAATCGGCTGGCTGGTTTCGTTCGATGAAACGGTGAACCAAAGCGGATCGGTCGAATCCAGGCGCTCGACGAGCCACCTCTGGAACTGATCCAAACCTGGCCAGGGCCCGTATCCCAGGTACGCCCATACTGCCTCCCGTTCCTGGTCACCGTGGGTGCTGCGATAGAGCGGTGCGGCGTCGGTCGCCACGGGCCGGCGCAGGGTCACGAAGCGACCGGTGAGGGTGTCGGCCCGCAAGGAGCTTGGAACCTCTACCGGTTCGACCACTTCTCCGCGAGGAAGATCCGCCATCGGCGACTTCGTTGATCAGCGGCTCTGGAGAGCGTCGAGAGCGACCGCCATCGAAGCCGCCACCTTGAAGTCCAACCGGGGGTCGGGAACGGTCACCGTGTACCGATCCCTGATCGTCTTCTGGCGTTCGCTGGTCATGACCGGCTGGTTGGTGGCAAGGTCGATGAAGTCGAAATGGAACACGAAAGGAACCCAAATCTCGCCAACGACAGGGAGGAAATCCCAGACCCGGCGGAGGATGGCTATCCCGGGACGCCTCTCTTGACCCCGGGCCTGGACTCCGGCGTAGGACAACTGCCAGGTCGATCGGAGGAGGCTTTGGGCAAACTCCTTCTTGAAGTAGCCGACGATGTTGCCATTGGCATCGAAGACGTCGTGCTCGGCGCGGACGTCGAGGCCCTGGCGAGCCTTGAACGAGAAGAGTCGTGTCGACTTCGACGCGTCGGTGTAGAAGATCACTTCTTCCTTGAACGACATTCGCTTCTGCTGGGCAAAAGCCAGAAGGGCGCCTTCGGTCCCGTCGGGGTTGGCCGAGTAGACCTCGTAGCGGTTGACCATCATCGTGATGTGCTGTCTGACAAAGAACGTGGGGACGTGAGCAGGAACTGTCATGGGTCTACTGAGTATGGCCGATCCCAACCGGAAGGCGGAAAGGGTGTCCCATAGCCGGGCACAGCCGAGCAGGCGGGGAAATCCTCTAGGGGAGGAGCGAAATCAGCTGGTTCGTACCGAGAGAGCACTCGAACTGTGGTCAACCACGGAATCCTTAAAGCCAGTCGGCGGTCCGTGGTTTTGGGGTTTGTGGAGTCGGCGGCGGTGGACCGGGGAGGTGGGGTCGATGGTGTAGCCGTGTCCGTGGATGGCGATGTGGTGGTGGTACCAGCAGAGGGTGATGAGGTTGTCGGGGTGGTGGTCGCC
>DATEEG010000182.1:0-2898 GCA_035281305.1 Acidimicrobiia bacterium
TCCCTTGACCGCCACCAGCCGATGCCCTGGTTCGACTAGGTCAGCCAGGACGATCCCTTTCTCGTCGGTGATGATCGTGCCTAAAGGAACCGGGACAACGAGGTCCTCGCCTCCGCGCCCGTGCCTCAGATCACCTTCACCGTGGGTGCCGTCGGTAGCGCGGTGATGCGGTTGCCGCTGATAGCGAAGGAGGGTTGCAACACTCGGATCGGCTTCCACGATGACATCGCCCCCGGCGCCGCCGTTGCCGCCCTGGGGCTTGCCTTTGGGTCTTCCTTTGGTCCGTTGATAGGCAACGACCCCGGCTCCACCATTACCGGCCCGCAGATGCACCTTCACCCGATCGACGAACACGAGACTCCTCCCCGATCAGGACACCGGCTCGAGGCAGGCCTCAGCCGGGGAAAACGCTGACCTGGCGGCGGTTGTTGCGAGTGCCGTACTTGACGGTGCCCGCCGCGAGAGCGAACAGCGTGTCGTCGTTCCCACGACCGACATTGTCACCCGGGTGTATCCGGGTCCCTCGCTGGCGCACGAGGATCGCGCCGGCGGTGACGGCCTGGCCGTCGAACACCTTTGATCCGAGTCGCTGTGCTGAAGAATCGCGGCCGTTCTTAGAGGAGCCGCCGGCCTTGGTCTTGGACATGGTCAGTCCTCCTCGGTCTGCTCGCCCGTTGGGGGCTCGGTACTGGTCGATGACTCGGCGCCGGATTTGGCCCTGGATGACTTCCCTTTGGGCAGATCGATCGACGTCACCCTGATCTGGGTGTAGGTCTGGCGATGCCCGAGGTGGCGCCGGTATCCGGTCTTGTTCTTGTATTTGAAGATGTCGATCTTGTCGCCCTTGGTTTCGCCGAGGACCTCGGCCACCACTTTGACATCGCTCAACGAATCTCGGTCGGTCATGGTGGAACCGTCTTCGCCCACCACCATGATCGGCGTGAATGTCAACGACTCGGTGGCGTCCTTGACGCGCTCGATCTCGATTACATCGCCGGCTTTGACTTTCGCCTGCTTACCGCCGGCGCGAATGATGGCGTACATGGTCAAACCTCTGGGAAAGGGGGTGAGGAGGGATTATACCGTGCCGCGACGGGCCGTTTCCAAATTCCGCTCTCCTCCGAGCGGCGCCAACCCTGTTCAGGCGAGCACCTCCTGTTGCGCCTGCCGGCTGCCCTCCAGAAGCAGGATTGTCATGGCGCCGAGCACGGTCCCGGCACCCAGCCACTCCAGGACGCCCAGACGCTCGTTCAACATGAGATAGGCCGCGAGAATGCCAAACACGGGAACCAGGTTGATGAACAACCCGGCGACGGCTGCCGACACCCTTCGAAGTGCACCCACGAACAGCAGGAACGCGAGCCCGTAATACAGCACGCCGGAGACGATGGCCGCACTTGTCGCGGCCCACGGCGCCTGAGCCATCGCCTCGATCGGTCGATAGCCACTCATAGTGGCGAAGATGGCTGCCATCCCGAACGCGGTTGCGGTTTGGAGGAAGACAACAGCGAGCGCCGAGCCCGTGGATACGACCCGGCGGGTCCAGACGGCATACAGAGCACAACATGCCACTCCGGCGAGGATCAACAAGGCGCCCGTGAACGAACCTGACACGGGGCCGATTGCTACGAGCGCCACACCACCGAAGCCGGCCACCGCGACCCCAATGATCTTCCCACTGGCATGCTCACCGAGCAACAGACGAGCCGCGACGACGATCAGTGCGGGTTCCAGCGCCCAAATGAGGGTGGCCAGGCTCGCAGACGTCATGGTGAGCCCGGTGAGTCCAAGAAGGTATGCCAGCCCCGGATTGAGAACGCCCAGGCCTGCGACCGACCACATCGCCGCTGGTTTTGGCGGGCGACTTTGCGCCAACGCAAGCACGAGGGCCACTGCAGCGACACTGGCGCCGAGCTGAACGACCAGCAAGTCGATCGGCTCGAAGTGAACCAATGCGGACTTGCTGAGGACGGTGCCTAGCCCCCAACAGGCGCTGGCCCCGATCAGCCGGACCGAATCACCAAACGAAACCCTCACGAGACTCCGATTGATCTGTTCTTGTGACGGTTCGCCCCCTCGGCGGTAGGCCAACCGTCACAAGAAGGCCGGTTTTTTCAGCAGCAGGCGGCTTCGCCACCGCAGCAGCCGGAGGTCGGCTCCATGGCTTTGGAGTCGGCGAGAACGGTGTACCACTCCCAGGGAGCGCCGTCGGGGTCGTTGACCCAAACCTTGTCCTGCAATGCATAGCAACACTCGACCCCCATTTCTTCCCTGGTCACTAGACCCGAGCTGACCAGGCGGTCGCTTGCCACCGACACCTCCTCGGTGTCGGCCAACTCCACGCCGAGGTGGTTGATCGTCCCACCTACCGGCGCCTCGATCAGCACCAGCTTCAGCGGAGGCTGATCGATGGCGAAGTTGGCATAACCGGGACGCTGCTTGGCAGGTTCGGCTCCGAACAATTTGCCGTAGAAGTCGACGGCCGCGTCGAGATCGGTGACGTTGAGGGCCAACTGAACACGGGACATTGCTACTCCTCTATGGGACGATTACATATCGATATTGATCGATATGTCCATTGTTGCATAACGCATCGATGTTTGTCAATATGTAGCGCAGTGAAAACCATCCCCGTCGTCGAGGCCTGCTGCACCCCGATTTCCGCGTCGGTTCTGGATGCCGAAGGCGCCGAGAACCTGAGCTCCCTCCTCAAGGTCCTGGCCGATCCTGCCCGCCTCCAGATCCTGTCGATGCTGGCCAGCGCCGGTGGTGAGGTCTGTGTTTGCGACCTGACCGGACCCCTGGGATTGAGCCAACCGACCGTCAGCCATCACATGAAGCAACTGCGAGAGGGTGGTTTCGTCTCTTCCGAACGCCGCGGAAAGTGGATCTTCTACA
>DATEEG010000183.1:0-3122 GCA_035281305.1 Acidimicrobiia bacterium
TCGCGGCCGGGGCCGACACACTGGTTCTCGGCTGCACCCACTACCCGTTTCTCCGCCCGCTCATCTCGGGCCGAGCCGGAGCCCAGGTCGCCATCATCGATCCGGCCGGCGCCGTGGCGAGACAGGTCGTTGCCCTGACCGGGGAGACGGTCGCGTCCGGCGGGCGAGGCAGCCTCCGACTGCTGACCACCGGCCACCCTGGCCAAACCAGGCACACGGTGAGGGAACTGACGGGAATCGACCGGCCCGTCATCGCCGTAACCTTGGCGGAAGAGTGAGCAGCACCACACCGACGGGATCTGAGGGCCTGGACCCGTGGGATGAGGCGCTCCTGGCAGCACTCGAGCGAAGTCCGCAGGAACCGCTGCTGACGCTGCCCGAATTGGCCGAGGCCTCGAACTTTTCGACCGCCCTTCTGGAGGTTGTGATCCGCGAGGGCTTCCTGACCCCGGTCCACGAGGATCCCGAGCCACTGTTCGAACTATCCGATGCCGAAACGCTCAGGGCGGGGCTGGCCCTGGTCGAGGCCGGTCTTCCCCTCGGAGAACTGCTCGACCTCGCCCGCCGGACCGACGCCGCCATGCGCCCGATCGCCGAACGGGCGGTCGAGGTGTTCGCTCGTTATGTTCGAGACTCGGTGGAAGCCAACGCCGGCAGCGACGACGAGGCCGTCAGGAAGCTGGTCGCGGCGTTCACGACGATGCTTCCAGCCACCGGCCGCCTCGTCGATCGACACTTCCGGCGTCTGCTGATCGAAGGGGCCCGGAGGCGTCTGGCAGGTGACCCATGACCATCCGCATCGAGCCCACCGACGTCGCGGTCGCGGATGCCCTGGAGGGTCGACCCCATACCGCCTGGATCTCATCGGAGCTGACCCTGGCCGGGTTCGGTCAGCGACTCCGGCTCGATCCCGGCGCCGGGCCCGGCCGCTTCGAGAGAGCGCGCTGGATGTTTGCCGAATGGGTGGCAGACCAGGGCCCGATCCTTTCGGATGGACCGGGCCCGGGTGGACCGTACGCCTTTGCGAGCTTCACCTTCGACGAGGAGTCCTCGCCCTCGGTAGTGGTGGTCCCGGAGGTCGTCTTCGCCTTCGCCGGCGGGAAGTCCTGGCTGGTCCGCCACGGGCCGGCAGACAAGACAAGGGAGCTCCTCAGGTGGGGTGAGGCAACCCCCGGCCATCCCGGGGCACACCGCGACCGTCCCCGTTTTGCCGGGTCTTCGTTGCCCGACCATCTCTGGCTCGAGGCAGTGGCCCGGGCCATCAAAGAGATCGAGTCCGACAAGTTGGAGAAGGTGGTTCTGGCCCGCGATCACGCCCTGTGGTCAAAAGAGCCCTTCGACCTGCACCGGGTGTTGAGCAGACTCCACCTTGCCTTCCCCGAGTGCATGGTGTACCTCGTCGACGGACTGGTCGGAGCATCCCCCGAGCTCTTGATCCGACGCATCGGAAACGCAGTCAATTCGCTTGCCCTGGCCGGTTCCGCCCGGCGCGACCCCGATCCACGGGCCGACGAGCGGCTCGGGGAAGAACTGCTGGTCTCACCAAAAGACCTCCATGAACACGCCCTCGCCTCCGCTTCGGTGGGGCGGGTCCTCGGAGAGGTTTGCTCGTCGCTCGATCGACCGCCCCGGCCGGGGCTACTCAAGCTGGCGAATGTCCAGCATCTGGCCACGCGGTTCGCCGGGGTCATGGCCGAGCCCCACCACGTGCTCGATCTAGTCGCACGGCTGCATCCGACCGCTGCAGTCGGCGGAACCCCCACCCTCGCGGCCGTCGACATGATCCGATCTCTAGAAGGGATGGACCGGGGCCGTTATGCCGGTCCGGTCGGCATCTTCGACCCGGCCGGTGACGGAGAGTTCGCAATCGCCCTCCGATGTGCCGAGGTCTCCGGAGCCCGGGCACGGCTCTTCGCCGGAGCCGGACTGGTCCACGGATCGGTGCCGGAGGATGAGCTCGAAGAAACCCGGATCAAGCTGCAGGCGATGCTGTCAGCGCTGGAATAGCGGCTCGACTGCTTCTACCACCCGCGACGTCAGGCGGCGATGGAGGGCCACGTTCTCGGCTCGATCGGTCTTGATCTCGATCAGATGGACCCCTCCTGCCTCCAGGCCACCGGTGATGGCCGGGACCAGCCCGGATGCCTGTTCGACATGGGTGTACGAAATCCGGTGGACGGCGGCCAGTTGCGAAAAGTCGATCCCGGTGGGAGTGCCGAACAGACGCTTGAAATTCTCCGGGAACTCTGCCTGGGGTAGAAACGAGAAGATCCCGCCGCCGTCGTTGTTGACGACGACCATCACCAGGTCCGGCCGGGGCGCCACCAGGAATCCGTTCTGATCATGCAACAAGGAAAGGTCGCCGAGCAGGGCCACGGAAGGAGCTACGGCCCCGGCTCCGAGAGCCACCGACACCAACCCGTCGATCCCGGAAGCACCTCGATTCGATATCACATTGACCGGGCTTCGACTCCCTGCGAACCAGTCGAGGTCGCGCACCGGCATCGACGAGCCGACGATCAGGGTTGCCGCGGCCGGCACGGCCGCGGCAACGTCCCGGGCGGCTCGAGGTTCGCTCGGGGTCTCGATCGCATCGAGCTCGCTGTCGAGAGTCGAGCGAGCAACCGATTCGGCTTCCAGCCAGATAGATTGCCACCCCGGGTCGGGTTCGCTCCTCTCAAACGCGATCGAACGGAACATGGCAGACAGCCGCCGATCCGGATCGGACCATCCATCACCGACCCCGACAGCCTCGACCCCGGCAAGGAACGCGGTGAGATTGCGCGAGAGCCCGGGTCGTCCCAGCATCACGACCCTATCCGGAACCAGGCTCGAAGCCACCGCCGAGGAGGCCAACAGGTGATGGCCGGTGGTGACGGTTCCCGGTATCCGGCACCCACTGTGGGCTTCTGCGATCACGACACATCCGGCTTCCAAAGCGGCGGTGACCACGTTCGGATCGGCGCCTTCCCCGGCTACGACCAGGACCCGCCCTCGCACTTCGTACGAATCACGTTGTGCCGGCGGTCCGGGCGACACCGTGACCCATGGCAAGCTCGAAGCACGGCCTTCGAGCGAGTTGCGGTAAACCGCACCCGAAGTCCTGCCGTCGTCGGTGAGAG
>DATEEG010000184.1:0-3508 GCA_035281305.1 Acidimicrobiia bacterium
CCATCACTGAACTTTCGATCGAAACATTGCGCCCTACCAGCCCGAGGAGTTCGGGGGTCCAACCCGGCGTCTGGAACAGAATCTCCGGCTCCACCGCCACCAAGCCATCACTGCCCATCGATCGGTTGAGCTTCACCGCGAAAAACCACGAGTTCTCCCCGCCCTCGTACATGACGTCGTCGACGATGACCGGGTTGCCGTCCCAATCGTCGTTCCACATGCCGTCAACCGCCGTCGCCTCGAGGCCCCACAACTCGATCGGCTCAGGACGGTCCAGTGCAACGATGCGAAGGCGGTTGTCCCGTGAGCCGAAATAGAGCAATGGATAACCGTCGGGGTCGAGTGTCACCGAACCCTTGATGATGTCGCCCACGGGGAACGAAGGGCGCAGCTCGGCGCCGGTGGCGGCGTCGAGAAAGTGAACCGCTTTGTCGTAGGCCCCGAAGATGACCTCGGTGACTCCGTCCTCTCGCTCCCAGACGACGGGTTGTCCGGTCCATCCCGATCCGCACCAGACAGTCGACACACCGGCCACCGACGAAGAACCGCACATTCCCCCTTCGCGGGGATAGGACCACAACACCCTGGGGTTCTCGGGCAGCGGACCGCTCCCGTAGTAGGTCCGGGTGGGATTGCCCCGGAACATCGTCAGGCCGACCGTCGACCCCCAGGGCTCACCGACTGTGAAGCCCGGCACGGTGCCAGGTTCGCGCACTGGCAGCGTGGTGGTGGTTGTCGATGCGACCGTGGTGGTCGTGGTCGTTGGGGCCCGGGTCGTGATTGTGGTGCCGGGGAGGCCGGTGGGAGTGGTGGCAACGGCCAACCGAGCAGACTCGGATGACTCTTGCCTGACGGCATAACTCACCGCGCCGAGCATCGATCCGAACAGCACCACGATCACCGCGGTGGCCCTCATCCGGGACGGACGAGCCACGGGGTCCGGGTGCGGGTCACTTGTCATGGCACCCCGCAGGGTGGATCGTCCGTCAAGACGGGATGTCCCGAGCTCTCGATCAAGGTGGGAATGAGACAGCCCGTGACATCGCCTTCGGGAGAAATCAACACCCGGGCCACTGCGGTGGTGGCGCTGGCAGGTGACATCTCAGGCCATACGAAGTTGCCCAGGCTCCAAAACACCGGACGGCCGCCGACGACCTCGAGCGGTTGCAGGCGGTGCGGATGGTGACCGAATACGACGTCGGCCCCTGCCGCGATCATCGCTTCGGCCCTGTGGACGTCTTCGTCCCGCGGGGTTGTGTCCAGTTCCACTCCCCAGTGGATCGTGACCACGACGAAATCAGCCACCGAGGCGGCGGCTGCGACCGTCGCAACCATGGACTCGATGGTGTCACCGTCGGCCATTCCGGCCTGATCGGCGGTCGCAATCCAGCCGTCGTGAGGTCTGATGCCCCCGAAGCCCACCACCGCAGTCCGCCAGCCGTTCACATCAAACAGGGCCGGGATGGCCGCCACTGCGGCAGTCCGGCCGGCCCCGACTGGTACCACGCCTACTGATTCCAGATTTCGAATACCGTCGAGCAGTGCTTCCTTGCCATAGTCCTGCGAGTGATTGTTGCCGAGATTGGCGATCTCCACCCCCGCCGCCCGCATCTCGGCCAACCCGTCGGGACACTGAAAGACGAACTCCTTGTCTTCGGCCGCGCCCAGGCTCGATGGTGAGCACTCGAGATTCACCAGGGTGAGGTCGTCGTCGAGGAACAACCCTTCCAACCCGCTCCAGGCCCACTCGTAGCCGTTGCTGGCCAGAGCAGGAATGTAACCAGGATCGAGGTTGACGTCTCCGGTGGCGTGGATGGTGACCCACCCTGTGGCGGGCGCGATTGTGGTTGGCAGCGCCGTCGTCGTGGTCCGGGGAGTGGTCGGCGGCACCGAAACTGGTGCGGTGGATGGTGCGGAAGAGAGTTGTGCGGTCTGCGTGGTGCGTGATGCGTTCAAGTCGCCGGCCGGGCCGGCACAGGCAAATGCAACGAGGCCGAGTACAAGCCCACCAGCCAGCACACCAACAACGCGAAAAGGGAACGGCACGGCCAAAGGGTAGGAGCTACCTGCTTGGTAATTGGCTCAACCCGCAAGCATCGAAGCTGCACGTTCCAGAACGCACTACGCACCACGCACCACGCACCACGGTTCTGGACGCGCCACGCACCACGCACCACGGTTCGGGCCTACAGGATCTGCGCCAGGAATTGTTTGGTTCTCGCCTCGCTCGGCGCGGTGAAGAAGTGCTCGGGAGTCCCCACCTCGACGATCTGCCCATCTGCCATGAAGACCACTCGATCGGCGACGGCGCGGGCGAATCCCATCTCGTGGGTGACGACGATCATCGTCATGCCTGACGTGGCGAGTTCCTCCATCGATTCGAGGACTTCCTTGATCATTTCGGGGTCGAGGGCCGAGGTCGGCTCGTCGAAAAGCATCACCTTCGGTTGCATAGCCAGTGAACGAGCAATCGCAACCCGTTGTTGCTGACCGCCGGACAGTTGACCCGGGAATTTGTGGGCCTGCTCGGGAATGCGAACCCGGTCGAGCATAGACATCCCCAATTCCTCCGCTTGGTCCCTCGGCATCCGACGAACCTGGCGGGGGGCAAGAGTCACGTTGTCGAGCACGGTCAGATGGGGAAACAGATTGAATTGTTGGAAGACCATGCCGGTCTCGCGACGAACCTCCTGAATACGACGCAGGTCATCCGTCAGTTCGATGCCGTCGACGACGACGCGGCCCCGATCGTGTTTCTCGAGGCGATTCACACAGCGGATCAGAGTGCTTTTGCCGGAGCCGGAGGGACCGATGACGACGACGACTTCCCTGCGGGCCACCGAGAGGTTGATGTCCTTCAGAGCTTGAAAACTCCCGAAGAACTTGTCGACGTTCTCCATCAGGATCATCGGTCCGTCGTCGGCCGGCGCGGTTGCCGTCATCTCTCTCCGATCCCGAGCCGGCGCTCGAGGCGCTTGGCCTCCCTCGACATGGTGTAGCACCCGGCCCAGAAGGCGAGGGCGACGAACGGCAGTGTGATCCGGGCCAAACCCTGGGCGTTGAAGGCCGGTTGAGTGTTGGCGAATCCGGAGGCGGCGAGCACATCTGGAAAGCCGACCACGGCGACGAGGGTGGTGTCCTTGAACAGGCTGATGAACTGACCGACCATCGCCGGAATCGTGGCACGCAGAGCCTGCGGCATCACAATCGATCGGGTTGACTGGAAGGCACTGAGCCCGAGCGAGGCGGCGGCCTCGGTCTGTCCGGCCGGTACCGCCTGGAAGCCACCGCGAACCACTTCGGCGATATAGGCGGCTTCGAACAGGGTTATGGCGATCAGAACTCTGGTGACCCCCGATGGTCGAAGCTCGAGGGGGAGGAAGAATCCGAGGGCGAACACACCCAAAAGCAGCAACGTTATGAGTGGCACTCCCCTGATCAACTCGATGTACGTCACGGACAACCCCTTGACGACCGGCAGCGACGAGCGCCGCCCCAAAGCCAGGAG
>DATEEG010000185.1:0-2960 GCA_035281305.1 Acidimicrobiia bacterium
GCCGGACGCCGGAAGAGCCTTCAACTACCTCGACTGTGCCGGTGACGGTCATCGAGGTCATCGAACGAGCCGGGTGGGGGGCGGTTGCGGCCGGCGACGGGATGGAAGAGCATGTGGTAGAGCGCCTCACTATCCATCACACCGGAGTGGCACTTGAAGACAACCGTGACGCTCCGGCGCGATTGCGTGCCCACCAGGTCTTCCATCAAACGGATCGAGGCTGGCCCGATCTCGCGTACCACTTTGCCATCGACCAGGCCGGCAACATCTACGAGGGGCGCTCGCCGGAGTTTCGAGGCGACACAGCAACGAGCTATGACCCCACCGGTCACCTTCTCGTAGTCCTGGAAGGAAATTTCGATGTCGAGCCGACAATCGAGGCGCAGCTTGGGTCGCTCAGACACCTGCTCGCCTGGGCCGCCGGCCATCACTCGGTGGATGTCGACTCCATCAAGTCCCATCGCGACTACGCCCCCGGCGAAACCTCCTGTCCCGGCGCAAACCTGTACGCCCTCCTTGAATCGGGTGAGCTAGTTAGGGAGGTGGAGTTGCTTCTCGCCGAAGCGGTGATCGAGTTGATCTATCTGAGGGGCGAGGTGGCCGTGGAGCGAGTAGCCGAAATCGAAGCTCCCTAGCTTCTGGCTGGCGTCTGGCGTCTGGCGTCTGGCGTCTGAGTTTCCGGCGGCCCGGAAATTGAAAGTCTCCCACTCAAGGAAGGTAGGGCGCCACCATCTCCTCCAACTCGGCCGGATCCGTGCTCCCGCACTGGAGATAAAGGCGAGATATCCCAAGCCCGGCAAGCCTGCCCAACTGCTCTCTCACCTGATCGCGGTCGCCGTGGGGGATTCCCCGATATGCCAGACGCCCTTCCAGCTGATCGGGTTCCCGATCGAGCAACCGGGCTTGCTTCTCCAGCATCAGCCGATAGCGAGCTTCGTCCAGGCCGGCAACGGGGATGCAGGTGAAGCTGAGGCGGATGTCCGACGGGCTGCGCCCGCGCAGCGTCGCGGTTTGGAGGCACTGTTCGATCCGGTCGGAGATGTCTCCCGCTTTGCCGGGAAACAGGTTGAACTCACGGGCGAAGTGTCCGGCCAGGGCCGGGGTCTTCGAGAGTCCGCTGCCACCGACCACGATCGGCACATCGAACCTCGGCGACGCCGCGAAGCTCTCCAACCGGTAGTGCTTCCCGTCGAATCCGATTCCATGGGCGAGTGCGTCGAGATATCCGAGCGCCTCCTCCAGCATCAGAAAACGCTCCGCCGTGTTGGGGAAGTCAAACCCGAACAATCGGTGCTCTTCTTCCATCCAGCCTGTGCCGAGCCCCAGCCAGAAGCGTCCGTCCGACATGTCCCCAAGAGTGACGGCGGTCTTTGCATAGACCGCCGGGTGACGGAAGGTGACAGGCGAGACCAGGTCGACGAGTTCGAGGGTCTGAGTCTCCCGAGCGAGCCCGGCGAGCTGGATCAGGCTGTCCCAGGCAGGCTCCTCGAGGGCGGTTGCCGAGGACAGGTAATGGTCGGGGACTGCCAGGGCTGCGAGCCCTGACGACTCGGCCCAACGGGCTGCGGTGAGGATCTCACGGTAGGTTCCGCGCACCTGGATCGCGACGGTCCATCGGTCACCAGCCACGTTTTCGCCACTCCTCCAGGTGGGGCCGCTCCTGCCCAACGGTCGTCCCGGCTCCGTGGCCGGGGTATACCAACGTCGGGTCGGGATAGACCATGAGCTTCTTCTCGACCGAATCCATGATCTGGCCGAAGCTGCTGTATTCCCATCGGGTCGCGCCCGGACCCCCCGGAAAAAGCGTGTCGCCCGAGAAGATGATCGGCTCAACCACGAACGACACAGATCCCGGTGTATGGCCCGGCGTGTGGATCACGTGGATGTTGATCGTGCCTACCGGATACTCATCGCCATCCTTCAGTGGTCCGTCAAAGGTCCGTACGGCGATCTGCCGATCGGCCGGATGCAGCAGGAACGGCACATCCAGTGCCGCTTTGACCTCGTCGACCGCCTGGATGTGATCGGAGTGACCGTGCGTGGTGAGGATCGCCTGGACGTCGAGGCCGTCGCAAGCGGCAATGATCCGGTCGGCCTCGTCGGCGGCATCGATGACCACGGCCCTCTTGGTAACGGGGCACGAGAGGATGTAGACGCGGTTGTCGAAAGGTCCGACCGCCAGGACCGACAGGTCCGGGGTTGAACCGGTGCTCACAGTTGCAACAAACCTTCGGCGTGTTTGGCGAGATCGAAGTCGGAGTCGAGGGTGGCGTGGAGGGCGTAACCGGTGAGGGCGGCCACCAAAGCTTCGGCTCTCTCGTTGGCCCGGTGGCTCAACCGCGGCTGGAGGCGGATCAGGGCGTTGCTGAATCGCTCCACTCTCGCTTGATGGTGGCGCAGGACTCTTCTTCCGATGCTCGGGTCGGTGACGCCGCCCGAGACGGCGATGATCAAGTAGACCCGGGCGATCACAGGTTCGGTGTTGACGAAGCGGACGAACGCGTTGACCAGGTCGGCGACGGTCTCATCAGGCCCCGCGGTAACCGGTTCGGCGGCGGCGATGGCGTCGCGGACGACGGTGAGTACTGCCTCTTCTTTCGACTTGAAGAGGTTGTAGAAACTCCCCGGGAGGATCCCCGCCCGGGCGCAGATCGCCTTGACCGTGGCCGCCTCCAATCCACCTTCGGAGAGAAGTCCCCGGGCGGCGTCGAGGATCCGAGAACGGGTAGCTATCCCGGCCCTGTAAGTCACCAGCGGCACGCTAGCGAACAGGAAAAGACGGAAGACGGAAGACGGAAGGCGAACGGGAAAAGGCGGAGGGCGGAAGGCGGAGGGCAAGCCAATCGTTTTGGCGCTTCTCTCCTGCTGTCGATCTTCCGCGCCTAAAACGGGACAAATACTTCCGACTTCCGGCTTCCGACTTCCGGCTTCCGGCTTCCGACTTCCGGCTTCCGACTTCC
>DATEEG010000186.1:0-6161 GCA_035281305.1 Acidimicrobiia bacterium
GGAAAGATCCTCGACGAGCAGGGGGTGACGGTGTACCCGGGCTCGCAAGCTCTCCTCAATTTTCTCGCAGCTGTCGGAATGCCCATGGCGGTCGTCACTTCGTCGGCCAATGCCGGGGCAGTCCTCGCTGCCGGCGGCATCACCGAACTGTTCGAAGTCAGGGTCGATGGCAATGTGGCGGCCCGGTTGGGACTGCGCGGCAAGCCCCACCCGGATCCCTTCCTCGAGGCAGCACGTCAGCTCGGGGTGGACCCGGCAGACGCGGTGGTGATCGAAGACGCCATCAGCGGGGTCCAGGCCGGCCGCGCCGGTGGATTCGGCCTGGTGATCGGGGTCGATCGCCATGGCGACGTCGAAGCTTTGAAGAAGGCGGGAGCGGATCTGGTCGTGTCCGATCTAGGAGAGTTGGTCTAAAGAGCGTCATTGGTTTGACGACGCACGTCTTACCTCGAACCGCCGTTGGACCCGGAACGTCCCGATCTCACCACGGCCTTCCGTCACTCTTTACCATCGCCTACCGTGCGCACCGCCAGGGAATTCACTCCGACGGACTATGGCTCCGATCCATGGATCATCGAGATCGGTGGAACCGACCCCGACCAGGTCGGCATCTACGAGACCATCCTCGCTTTGAGCAACGGCCACGTCGGTGCGCGGGGCGGCTTCGAACAAGGAGACCCCCGCCACCAGCCCGGAGTGTTCGTCAACGGCTTTCACGAGACCTGGTCGATCGACTACCCGGAATCGGCCTACGGGTATGCCAAGACCGGCCAAACCATCCTCCATGCGCCGGACACCACCGGAGTGAGAGTCCTGGCCGGCGATCGTCCGCTGGTTCTCGCCGAGGCCGATGTGACCCGCCGGCTGGATCTGCGCAACGGTCTGGTGACGACCACTGCGGTTTGGCCGGATGTAACGGTTCGATGGCTGCGACTGGTCTCGCTGGGGAGGCGTCACCTGCTCGCGGTGAGGGTTGAGATAGAGCGGAAGGGCACCGGGTCCCCCGCTCAGAATGAAGAGCGGAAGGGCACCGGGTCCCCCGCTCAAAATGAAGAGCGGAAGGGCACCGGGCAGCTTTCTATCGAGAGCGGGTGGCGCAATCGGCAGGACACGGACTACCTCGCAGCCGTCGATGACGATTCCGATCCAAGGCGAGCCCGCTCGTTCGAGCGGAGGACGCTTCTGGCCGGTCCGGTCGAGGTTGAAGGTGCATCCATGGCTACCACGTTCAGGACCGTGCGCAGTGGCATGACACTCGCGCTAGCCGTCGAGCACCGACCCGGCACCTCCCCAATCGCGGTTGAGAGCCCCTCGATCGACGAGTTCGAATTCACTCTCCAAGGCTCGACGATCGAGAAGATCGCGGCCTACGCCCTCACCTCCGATCCGGCCGAAGCCGCCGCCGAGCTGGCGAAGGCTCCGGACTTCGCGGGACTCGCCCGCGAACAAGGTGCCGCCCTGGACGAATTCTGGAGTCACGCCGGGGTCGACCTGGGGGGGGAGCCGCAGCTGCAACAGGCGGTCAACTGGTCTCTGTTTCAACTTCACCAGGCCTCCGCCCAGGTCCGGGGCAAGGGCATCCCGGCCAAGGGTCTGACCGGCCAGGCTTATGAGGGCCACTACTTCTGGGATACCGACGTGTTCGTGCTCCCTTTTCTGGCCCATCATTCGCCGGGGGCCGCCGCCGAACTGATCCGGTTCCGCCACGCCCTGCTCCCGGCGGCCCGGCTCCGGGCCAGGGAGTTGAGCCACGTGGGGGCTTTGTATCCGTGGAGGACCATCAACGGTGAAGAGGCGTCGGCGTACTACGAGGCCGGCACAGCGCAATTCCACATCGATGCCGCCGTGGTCTACGGTGTCGACGCCTACTTGAAGGCGACTGGCGACGAAGAACTTCTGTGGGACTGCGGCGTCGAAATCGCGGCGGAGACCGCGCGCTTTTGGGCCGACCTCGGCTTCTTTGACAGATCCCAACCGGCGGCCCCTTCCTTCCATATCCACATGTGCACGGGTCCGGACGAGTACTCGGCGCTGGTCGACGACAACGCCTACACGAACTACATGGCCCGGTTCAATCTGGCAGCCGCCGCCCGCTGGACGAGGCGGATGTCCGCCGAACAGCCAGCTCGCTTTCAGGTTCTGGCGGATCGGATCGGCCTCGATCCGACCGAGATCGACGCGTGGGAGGCCGCGGCCGCGGCAATGGAGCTTCCGGTCGATCCGGATCGAGGCATCACTCCGCAGGACGCCCGATTTCTCGAGCGTGAGGCGTGGGACTGGGATACCCCCGACGATCAGTATCCGCTTCTCCTCAACTTCCATCCCCTCGTCATCTACCGGCACCAGGTTCTGAAACAGGCCGATGTGGTGATGGCCATGTTCTTGCTGCCGGATGCCTTTTCCGATGACCTGACCCGGGCCAACTTCGACTACTACGACCCGATCACGACCAGTGATTCGTCGCTCTCCCCCGCCATTCAGTCCGCCGTGGCGGCCAGGATCGGCCGATCCGACCTGGCGATGGCCTATTTCCGCCACGCTGCCTTTCTCGATCTGGCCAACCTCGCCGGCAACACGGCTGACGGGGTCCACATGGCGACGGTCGGTGGCGTCTGGCACGCTCTCGTCTCAGGATTCGGTGGGTTCGCTTGGAGGGGCGATCGTCCCTATCTGGCCCCGAACCTTCCGACCGAGTGGGATCGGCTCGGCTTTGCAGTTTCGATCAGAGGGTCGAAGCTGCGCGTCGAAGTTGTCAGAGAATCGGTGACGGTTCACCTCCTGACAGGCGAACCGGTGGACCTCGACATTTTAGGAACCGTCCACACGATCACCCGTGAACCAACCGTCGTCGTTCGATGACAGCCGCCGCCGCCTTCTCTCGACTCGAACCCTTGCTCGGCACCGATCTCGGGACCGGCGATTGGTCGCTGTTGTCTCCCGATCGGCTCAGGATGTTCGCCGCTGCGATATCGCCGGCGCTCGAGGAGGTACCGACGATGATGCTCCTCTCTCTGATTCCCGCCCTGACGGCGACCATCAACCTGCCGATCGACCCTCCGCTGACTTCGCTGAATTACGGCCTGGACTTTTGTCGCGCAGGCAAGCCGGCCCGGGTCGGCGAACGGGTCAAGGCCCGGGCGATCCTGTTAGCCCTCGATGAGGGCGCCGCCTGGCTTCAGGTCAAGCGGCGCGTGCTTCTCGAAAACGAAGCCGGCGAGCAGGTGTTGGAAGCAGATACGTTGACGAGGCTGTACTGGTGACGGAAGCTGTTCTGCGTGGTGCGTGGTGCGTGGTGCGTAGTGCGTCAGAACAAAGACCATCCCGGATCGACTCGTACCTAAAAGGTCGAGACACCGCAAAACGCACCACGCAACACGCACAACGCTATCTCGACAGACTGCGGCCGCCGCCAACGGTTATCACCTCTCCGGTGATGTAGGCCGAGTCCTCCGAAGCCAGGAAGGCGACCGTTTCGGCCACTTCTTCGGGCTGGCCCATCCGGCCCAGAGGTATGGCCGCCACCATCTTCGCGCGGACGTCTTCAGGGATGGCCATCGACATCTCGGTGCCGATCAATCCGGGTGCCACGGCATTGACTCTCACGGCCGGCGCCAGGGCGAGTGCCAGGGCCCGGGTCAGGCCTAACAAAGCTCCCTTCGACATCGAATAGTTGAACTGCCCGAAATTGCCGAGATACGCGCGGGAGCTGATGTTGACGATGGTGCCGTGTTCGAGCCTCGGCAGCAATAGCTCGATGAGCCGTTGGGCGACACCGAGATTGACCTCCAACACAACCCGGAAGTCTTCGGCGGTCATGTTCACCAGACGAGCATCGCGGGTGATGCCGGCATTGTTGACGATCGTCCTCAGAGCGACCCCGGTCCGATCGAGCGACCCCAGGACGGCATCGAGTCCGCCGGCGGTCGTCAGGTCGGCCTGCACACCGATCACCGCCGCGCCGGACGACTCGAGATCAGCGACAGTTGCCCCAAGCCGATCTGCCACATCCACGGCGACGACGGTTGCCCCCGAGGCGGCCAGGCGCCGGCAAATCGCAAGGCCGATGCCTCCTGCGGCTCCCGTGACAACTGCGGCTCCCTCGAGCCGGGCCCTCATGGGAGAGCCTTGCCGAGATGATCCGCACCCAACCGGATGAGTTCGCCACTGGGACCGTCGGGACGGCACAGCAACTCGACCCAGACTCGCAACGAATCTTGCGTGGTTGCCGTGCCGAGGGCGATGACATTGACGGGAGAACCCGCCCGGGCCGTTTCTAGTGCCAGCGTCCGGGCGGCTGACAGCAATCCGCACGCCACCATCGCGCTCCCGATGCCGCGACGGCCCAGCAGGTCATCGCTCTCGACCAGGTACACGATCGGCCCTCCCGACCTCACCGCGGCCTGCGAAAGCTGATAGGCGGCGGTCAACTCGTCCAGCACTGCCGTCCACCCATCGGACACCGCGGAGTTGGCAACAAAAATCAGCGCCTCATCAGGAAGCGGGAGGCTGTTGAGGACGTCGGCGAGGTCTCGGTCTTCGGATCTGATCATCACCACCCCCCCGACACCACGGCTTGGTCGGCGACGAGCTGGTCGATCTCCTCGTTGCTGAGACCGGTGGCCAGCAGAACGGAACGACTTTCGTCCCCGAGGGTTGGCGGCGGGCGCCGAGCCCGCGCCGGTTCACCGTCGATAAACAACGGAGATCCCGAAACCTTGATGGCACCGGCGGTCTGATGCTCCATCTCGACCAGCATCTCGTTGTGGAGGACCTGGGGGTCCTCGAACACTGCGGACAGGTCGAGCAGACGCCCGACCGGCAGCCCGGCCTCGCCGAGCAGTCGCATCCAATGGTCGGTCGATTGCATCACGAGGACGCTTTCGATCAGGTGGGCCAGGTCCCTGCGATTCGACACGCGCGAAGCATTGTCCGCAAAGCGGGGATCGTTCACCAGGTCGTCGAGGCTCAGCAACCGACAGACCTCGCCGAAGTGACGATCGGAGACAACCGCAACGTTGATGTGGCCGTCGCCGGTTCGAAAGGTCTGATTAGGGGCAGTCACAGGCGAGGCGGTTCCGGTTCGGCCGGGCTGACGGCCCGTGGCCAGGAACTGGGCATTCCACCCCGCTTGAACGGCAATCAGCCCGTCCCGGAGCGACACCTCGACGAGACGTCCCTTGCCCGACACCGAGCGGCTCACCAGGGCGGCGCAAATCGCCACTGCCGCGTTGGTTCCGGCCACGAAGTCGCCGATGGTCGTGGCCGTCTTGTGGGGATCCTCACCTTCGCCGCCTGTTATCGACATCATCCCCGACTCACCCTGAAAGACGAGATCGATTCCCGCCCGGCCCGCTGCTGGACCGGTTGTTCCGAATGCCGAGATCACTGCGTAGACCAGGCCGGGGGCGTCGACCATCAGGTCATCCGGTCCGAGCCCCATCCGCTCCATCGCCCCCAGCCGCAGGTTGTGGACGACGACGTCGGCACTGGTGACGAGACGGCGCAAGGCGGCCGCCACCGCGGGGACCTTGGGGTCGGCCGCCACGCTCGACTTCCCGCGATTGACGGCCATGAAAAACGCACTCTCGCCGTTGATGAACGGGCCGATGGCCCGAGCCAGGTCGCCGCTCGTCGGCTCGACTTTTATCACTTCGGCTCCGAGGTCGCCCAGGAGCATCCCGCAGTAGGGAGCGGCGACCAGGTTCCCGAACTCGATAACACGGACTCCGTCGAGAGGGCCCGCCCGGCTCATACCCGTTCAACTACCGCAGCCACTCCCTGACCGACTCCGATGCACATGGTCGCGAGGCCGTAGCGCCCGCCCTGTTTGGCGAGTTCATGGACGAGCGTTGTGAGAATCCGGGCCCCCGAAGCCCCGAGCGGATGGCCCAGAGCGATCGCTCCGCCATTCACATTGACTCTGGCCGGATCGAGATCGAGACCCCTGATCGACGCAACGGCCTGCGCCGCGAAAGCTTCGTTCACTTCTGCCAGGTCGAGATCCACAGTTCCGATGCCGGCCCGATCCAGGGCCTTCTTCGATGATGGAACTGGACCGATTCCCATGTAGTCGGGGTGAACTCCGGCGGCGGCGGATGAAACCAGGCGGGCGATCGGGCTCAGCCCATGGCGATCGACGCCTTCGGCGGTGGCGAGGAGCA
>DATEEG010000187.1:0-10736 GCA_035281305.1 Acidimicrobiia bacterium
TCAAGGAGGAGTCGGACACGATTCCAGGGGTCGTTCCTTCGTTGATGGACCTGCCGCCCGGATGTCGATTCGCCTCCCGTTGCAAGGCGCGCATCGAATATGGTCTCGAGATCTGCCTCGAAGTTCGTCCCCAGCTCAGACCGGTCGCAGAAGACCACCTGGTCCGCTGCTGGATCTACCACAACGAGGACGGGTCCCTCAAGACGGAAGACGGAAGGCGGACGGCGGAAGCCGGAAGCGGGACGCCAAACACCGGACGCCAGACGCCAGAATTTGAACCCGCCGACTCGAGTCGGGAACCTCTGTCGTGAAAGAGAAACTGGTCCAGCTCAAAGGCCTGACCAAGGACTTCCCTGTTCGCGGTGGCGTCCTGCAGCGGACCCAGGGGTGGGTCAGGGCCGTCGCCAACGTCGATCTCGACATCTACCGCGGTGAGACTCTGGGTCTGGTGGGAGAGTCCGGCTGTGGCAAGACCACTCTCGGCCGTATGTTGGTCAGGTTGCTCGAGCCGACGTCGGGAACGATCGACTTCGACGGCACCGACATCACGCATCTCCGCGGGAAGGGCCTCTTCTCGGTCCGCCGCCAGATGCAGATGATCTTCCAGGATCCGTACAGCTCCCTCGACCCGCGGAGCCCGGTTGGTCAATCGATCTCCGAGGGCCTCCGAATCCACGGCGTTTCCTCGAAGGATGAGCGTCACCTTCGCGTGGCTGAGATGCTTGAACTCGTCGGGCTCAAGCCATCGCATGCGGCTCGCTATCCACATGAGTTCTCCGGTGGTCAACGCCAGCGGATCGGGATCGCCCGGGCTCTGATCCTGCGCCCCCGTCTGGTAGTGGCCGATGAGCCAGTCTCGGCACTGGATGTCTCAGTGCAGGCCCAGGTCTTGAATCTGTTGACGGAACTCCAGGCCGAGCTGGATCTGACCCTGCTGTTCGTGGCCCACAACCTGGCGGTGGTGGAGCACATCTCCGACCGGGTGGCGGTGATGTACCTCGGTCGGGTCGTCGAGATCACCGACCGCGACACTCTCTATCGCCAACCGCTTCATCCCTACACCGAAGCGCTCCTCTCGGCGATCCCCGTGCCAGATCCCGATCGTCCCCGCCGCCCGATCATCCTCCAGGGTGAGATCCCTTCCCCGCTGAACCCCCCGCCCGGATGCCACTTCCACCCGAGATGCCCCATCGCCCGGCCCGGTTTGTGCGATGTCGAGCCCCCGGAGTTGATGCCAGGTCCCGACCGACCCGACCACCTGGCCGCCTGCCACCTCCGAGCCGGGGCCCGAGCGCTGACAAAGACCTAGGACGGCTTCGGCAGGGGACAAACCCGAGTTTTGATTTGATTCGACGTCCCGGGGGGTAGGCGCCCTACTCTCGTGACCAATGCGGAGGTGGTTCAAGGGGTTGTTCGCGGCGCCCATGATCCGACGGATCGGTTGGCACCTGCGGCGGATTCACACGAATCTCGACGCCAAGTTCTATCGCTCTCTCTTCATCGGCCTGACGATCACGCTGGCGTTGGCGGCGTTGGCAGTCACCGTTTTCGAACGGGACGTGGACATCGCCTCCTTCGGGCAGTCTTTCTATTGGGCGTTGACAACCGTGATCGGGGCCGGGGACTCCGGTTACGTCTCCTCCCCGGTCGGCTGGGTCGTTAGTTGGCTGCTGAATCTGTTCGGTGTAGGAATCGTGGCGGCAATGACCGGCGCGTTGGTGGGCTTCGTCATCGATTTTCTCTTGAAGGAGGGTCAAGGTATGGGTGCGGCCGGTTTCTCCGACCATGTGGTCGTATGTGGGTGGAACTCCACTGCCCGCGATCTGATCGATGAGCTCAAGTCAGATGATTACGGCTCCAACATCGTCCTGATCGACAGTGCCGAACGCAACCCTGCCGGGGACGGCGTCTATTTCATCCGGGGCGATGGAGTCAACGACGACGACCTGCGAAGAGCCGGCATCACGACCGCCAGAGCAGCGATCATCTGCCCGAAAGACGGAACCGATGACGCCGACATGCACTCCATTCTCATCGGTCTGGCGATCGAGAGCCTGGCGCCGGAGGTGAGGACTGTGGTCGAAGTCAACAATCCCAAACATGTCGAGCACTTCAAGCGGGCCGACGTCGATGAAGTTCTGGTGACTTCGAAGCTGGCCTCCCGGCTTCTGGCCCGGACTGCGCTCCATCCCGGGCTGGGGGACCTGGTGACGGATATGGTGTCGGGTGGGGTCGGGTCGGAGTTGTACCGCATCCCGGTGCCGGAGCGGCTGACCGGTCGAAGCGTGCTGGAGGTGGCCTCCTTGCTCCTCCAATTCAATGACGCCACTCTGCTCGCAGTGGCCCGCAACGGTTCGGTTCTGGCGAACCCGGGGGCCCAGTTCATGTTGGTCCCAGGCGACGAAATGGTCCTGATGGCCGAGTCGATGGAACGCTTGGCATCACTGAGCGAAGCGGGAACGGCTCAGACCTGACTCTGAGCGAACTAACCCGGGCTCGGGTTCTGGTCTCGCTAGTACCCTCAGAAGCCATGGCGTATGACTTCGCGGCCATCGAACCCAAGTGGCAGGAACTCTGGGAGGCAGAAGGTGTCTTCCGCGTTACGGAGGACGAGACCCGGCCCAAGTTCTACAACGTGCAGATGTACCCCTATCCGTCGGGGGAGCTCCATATGGGCCACCTGCGGAACTACACCTACGTCGATCTGCTGACTCGCTATCACCGGATGCGCGGGAAGAACGTTCTTTCGCCGATGGGGTGGGACTCATTCGGCCTGCCGGCCGAGAACGCCGCGATTCAAACCGGAGTCCATCCGCGGGAGTTCACCGAACGTCAGATCGTGACCATGAAAGCCCAGCTGCGCCGCCTCGGCGCTGTTTACGACTGGACCCGGGAGATCGCCTCTCACACCCCGGAGTTCTACAAGTGGGATCAGTGGCTCTTCCTCCAATTGTTCGATCAGGGTCTCGCCTACAAGAAGCGGGCGCTGGTGAACTGGTGTCCGAAGGATCAGACCGTTCTGGCCAACGAACAGGTAGTTGACGGAGCCTGTGAGCGGTGCGGCACCGTTGTGATCAGGCGTGACCTCGAGCAGTGGTTCTTCAAGATCACTGACTACGCCGAGCGTCTCCTCGATGATCTCGCCACGCTCGACGAGTGGCCCGAGCGCGTTCGGGTCATGCAGAAGAACTGGATCGGACGGTCGGAAGGCTGCCAGTTCCGGATGGAGGTCGCCGGCACCGACCTCAACTTCGAGGTATTCACCACGCGGCCCGACACCGTGTTTGGCATGACTTTCGCCGTCTTGGCGCCCGAGCATCCGCTGGTCGATCAGTTGATTGCCGGATCGGCCACGGAGAGCGAGGCCCGGGCCTACATCGAGCAGGCCGCCCGCCAGAGCGAGATCGAGCGTTTGGCCGAAGGTGACAAGTCGGGTGTGTTCACCGGCCGGTCCGCGATCAATCCCGTCAACGGCCGCCTGGTCCCGATCTACATCGCTGACTATGTCCTGACGGGCTACGGAACCGGCGCCATCATGGCGGTTCCCGGCCAGGACGACCGGGACTGGGAGTTTGCCGAGAAGTACGGCCTGGAGATCATTCGCACGGTCGAACCTCCTTCGGATTGGGTGGGCAAGGCGTACACCGGCGACGGTCCTGCCATCAATTCGGACTTTCTCGATGGTCTCGACATGGCCGCGGCCAAGCAGCGAATCATCGAGTGGTTCGAGGGCCGGGGGATCGGCCGCGGAACGATCCAATATCGGTTGCGCGACTGGTTGATCTCGCGCCAGCGGTACTGGGGCAGCCCGATTCCGATAGTCATTTGCCCCGACGACGGCCTGGTGCCGGTACCAGAGGATCAACTGCCGGTGATGCATCCCGACGTCGCGGACTACGCCCCCCAGGGTCAATCCCCTCTGGCCTCGGTTCCCGAGTTCGTCAACGTGCAGTGTCCGAAGTGCGGCGGTCCCGCCGAACGGGAGACCGACACGATGGACACATTTGTCGATTCGTCCTGGTACTACCTCAGGTATTGCGATCCTCACGATGCCAGCCGCATCTTCGACCCTGCGGCCGTGCGGTACTGGATGCCGGTCGACCAATACGTGGGTGGAGTCGAGCACGCCGTGCTCCACTTGCTCTACGCCCGCTTCATAACGAAGGTGCTGCACGACATGGGCCTGGTCGATGTCGAAGAGCCTTTCGCCCGTCTGTTCACTCAGGGGATGCTCGTAAAAGACGGCGCCAAGATGTCCAAGTCCAAGGGCAACGTCGTCTCGCCCGACGCCTATTACGCGAGGTATGGAGCGGACGCGATTCGTCTCTTCGAGTTGTTCATCGGCCCACCCACCGACGATGCCATCTGGAACGACAACGGCGTCGAAGGTACCTTCCGTTTCCTCGACCGGGTGTGGCGGATGGGAACCGGCGAGATCGGGCGCCTGGTCGATCGCGATGAGAACCCGGGCGATCGCGAGGTTTTGGCGATTACTCATCGTGCGGTCAAGAAGGTCACCGAGGACATCGAGCGGTTTCGCTTCAACACCGCCGTGGCGGCCCTGATGGGTCTTGCCAACAGCCTCATCGACTATTTGAACAGCGACGAGGGAGGCAGACGGGCTACTTTCGACGAGGCCTTCCGCCTGATGATCCTCATGCTGGCTCCGATGGCGCCCCACATGACCCACGAGCTCTGGGAGCGCTCGGGCCGGGGAGCGATGCTGGCCGTGGAAAAGTGGCCGGAGTGGGACCCGGAACTCGTTCGCCAGGAGACGGTGACGATGATCGTTCAGGTCAACGGCAAGGTTCGGGACCGGATCGAGGTGGCCGCCGACATCGACGCAGTGGAGGCCGAGAAGGTTGCTCTCGAGTCCGCCAAGATCAGAGCCCATCTCGACGGCAAGAAGATCGAAAAAGTCGTGGTGAGGCCTCCGAATCTGGTGAATGTGGTGGTGAATCAGTAGGCAGCCATCAGTAGGCAGTAGGCAGCCAGGAGGACCGGGTGAAGAGGCGAAAGAGCGGATTCCCCCCGTCAGTCATCACCCGATTGGGTGGAGCCGATCCTGATGAAATCGGCAAAATTGTCGGGCTCGCTGATCTCGATCGCGTCCCGATCCGAAGTGCACCCAGGTGGATGGTGAGGACCTGGCGCGGGAATGTCGCCGCGATGACCCTCCCCTGGGCGGTCTACGTACGCAAAGACGTTCTGGGCGGAGACTCCCTACGTCTCGCCGAGCTTGTCAGCCACGAACTGGTTCATGTCCGCCAATGGCAGCAGCTAGGGACGATCCGCTTCCTGCGGCAATACGTTGGAGACTATCTACGAGGGCGACGGCAGGGCCTGGCCCACAACGAGGCCTACCTGGAGATCTCACTGGAGAGAGAGGCCCGTGAAATCAGCGGCCACTGACTCCTGCCTCCTGCCTACTGAATTACTGAGTTACTGAATCATTCCACAACCACCCCCGCCAGGTCCTGTTCGGGTTCCGGATAGCGAAGGTCCATCTTCTCCATGGCTTCGACGATGACGCTCGACACCACCAGGTCCCGGTACCACTTGCGATCGGCGGGCACGATGTACCAGGGCGCGGTAGCCGTCGAGGTTTCGGAGAGGGCATCTTCGTACGCCCGCTGGTAGTCGTCCCAGTGGCTGCGTTCGGCCAGATCTCCCATTGAGAACTTCCAGTGTTTGGCGGGGTCGTCGATGCGTGCCTGCAGGCGGAGGCGCTGCTCCTCTTTGGAGATATGCAGGAAGAACTTGACGATGGTCGTTCCTTCCTCAGTCAGGAGCCTTTCAAACTCGACCACGTGCCGGTACCGCTTCTGCCAACGTTCCTGCGGGACCAGGTCATGAACCCGGACCACCAGGACGTCTTCGTAGTGGCTCCGGTTGAAAACGACGATCTCACCGTTCCCCGGGACATGGGGATGGACCCTCCAGAGAAAGTCGTGAGCCAGTTCAGGAGGAGTCGGTCGCTTGAATGAAGCAACCCTCACTCCAACCGGGTTGACCCCTTCCAGAACCCTCCGAATGGTCCCGTCCTTGCCGCCTGTGTCCATTGCCTGGAGCACGATCAGTAGTCGGTGACGGCCGTCTGCCCAGAGCATTTCCTGTAGCTCTTCGAGCCGCTGGATCAGCCGGGCCCCTTCCTTTTCACCGTCTTCCTTGGTTCCGGTGAACCCGGCACGATCGGCCGGGTCCCACTCGGCCAAGTTGACCCGGGTCCCTTCCGCCACCCTGTACCTGTCCACCGCATCGACCTCCTTGACCGGCACGCTAACGCCTCCACCCCCTTCCGCACACGGCGTCGGACGGGTACAAACGATCTTGCGGGTGGACGCCCCGGCGGCGCGGTGGGCGGGAGGGAGAGGCCAATGAACCGCGTCCAGACAACTGCTGGCTTGCTGCTGGTGCTCGTCGCCGTGGCTGCCGGAATGTGGTGGGGAGGAGGTGAGGCTGAGAGCATTCCAACGTTCGCCCCGTCCGCCCCCCTCACAAGCGGAAGCCGGCCCGACCGTTCGACCATCACGGTTCATGTGGCGGGACTCGTGAGCCGGCCCGGCCTGGTCGAGCTCGCCGAGGGTTCCCGGGTGGCCGACGCAGTAGCAGCTGCTGGAGGGCTGCTGCCGGACGCCCGAGCTGAGGCGATCAACCTTGCGGCTCCTCTGAGCGACGGGCAGCAGATCGTGGTCCCCGGGGCTCAAGGCCCGGGACCAGCGACCCCCGGGCGAACCACCAACGGAAAAATCCACCTCAACCAGGCGACCGCGTCCGAGCTCGACTCTTTGCCCGGGGTCGGGCCGGTCATCGCCGAGCGCATCGTTACGTACCGCGAGGAGCACGGTCTCTTCGAGTCGATCGAAGATCTTCTCGATGTACCGGGCATAGGTGAGGCCAAGCTCGCCGACCTGCGTGATCACGTGCAGGTTCCGTGAGGCTGCGGACTCCCGACCCGGCCGCACGACCGGCGGTCGCCTCATTCGTCCTGGTGTGGGTCGGAGTGCTGTGCGGAAGGTCCGGGCTATGGGTGGCGCTGGTCGTGGCCGGGGCCGGCGTGGCCTTCCCGCGGGCGTGGCGCAAGTCGATGGTCCTGGGGCTAGCTGCGCTGATGGCAGGAGCCCTGGCCGGCTTTCTCTCAGTGCAACGGGACCAGGCGCTGATGGAAGCGGTGGTTCCGAAAGGATCGAACTCGGCTGTGATGGTTGCGGCCACCGATGCCCGACCGTCACGCTTTGGAGGCTTTTGGTTTCTGGCCCGCCCCGTATCGATTCAATCCCGGTCCGGGGAGAGTGACGGGGAGGGAAGTCAATGGTTGGACTGGCGGGGTCCGACACTGATCGTGAATGTCCCCGCCGACGTTGGGGCCCGATCGACGATTGACGTCGACGTAGGCCGATACCTCCTGGTGACAGGCAGCTTCCGGTCGTCCCCCGGGAGGATTGCCGGATCTTCCTATGCGGGGAGGATTTCGGTGAACCGAATGGAACCGGCCGTCGGCGCCGCCAATCCGTTCCTATGGGCCGGCAACAGCATTCGGAAGCGGGTTTTGGAAAACCTTGGCGACCGAGGACCTGATGCCGCCCTGGTGTCGGGGTTCCTCGTTGGGGCTGTCGACCAACTTCCACAAGCCGACATTGACGCCCTCCGCCTGGCCGGGATCTCTCACTACGTGGCGGTATCCGGCGCCAATGTCGCCGGATTTCTGCTGCTCTGGTTCATCCTCCTCGGCCCGCTCGGAGTGGGTGGCCGCAGGCGGGGAGTTCTCGGGTTGGTGGCGGTGGCGGTATTTGCGGTCGCCACCCGTTGGGAACCGTCAGTCGTTCGAGCATCCCTGATGGCGGGTCTCGTGCTGGCCGGTCGGGCGATCGGAGTCCCGACCGATTCGTGGACTGCTCTGGGATGGTCCGGAGCGTTAGCCCTGTTGGTCGCCCCGGATCTGACTCAGAGCATCGGATTCCAACTGTCGGTGCTGGCAACCGCGGGAATCATGAGTGGCGGTGACCTGCTTCCCGTCTCGTATCCGGGTTGGCTGCGCGGTTCGTTGGGACCCACCCTCGCTGCTCAGGTTGCGGTGACTCCACTGCTTCTCAGCGCGTTCGGCAGTGTGCCTCTCATCTCACCGCTCTCCAACCTGATCGCCGCCCCGCTCGTGTCAACGGTGACCGTGCTCGGGGGTCTCGGAACGCTGACCGGGCTCGATCCCCTGGTCGCAGGGGCCGTTGGTCTCGCCGGCTTGATTCTCGACCTGGCCCATCTGGCGGCCGGGTTTCCGCAGTTGGGGGCCGCCGGCCTGGTCGTGACCGTCGCCATCGTCGCTGCGGCCCGTTCCAGCCGTCTACGGCCATGGCTGGCCCTGGGGGCGGCCCTGAGCTTGGCGTGGGGGGGACCGGGGGCTGACGCCGTGGCTCCTCCTGCGGTGGTCTTCCTCGATGTCGGCCAGGGGGATGCCAGCCTGATTTTGGCCAGCAATGGCAGCGCCATCCTGGTCGATGCCGGACCCGAACCACCGGTTCTCGCTGCGGCTTTGCGCAGATACGGGGTTGATCGAATCGAACTTCTGGTCGTCACCCATCCCCACGAGGACCACGTCGCCGGACTGGTCGGCCTGGTTGGACGGATCCCCATCGACCTTGTGTGGATGGGGGGGACGATCCATAGCGGTGACTCGTGGGAGTCGGTCTCAGCTCAGCTTGTGCTCGAGGGTGTGCCGGTGGCGGTGCCCAGCGTCGGGACCACTGTGATCTACGGTGACGTCACGATCGAGGTGCTGGGCCCGCTGCGTCGTTATGACGATCCCAACGACCAATCCGTGGTGCTGGTAGTCGGCGCCGGGGCCACCACAGTCCTGATGACCGGCGACATCGAGGAGGCCGCGCAGGAAGATCTAGGGACGATCCAGGCGGACATACTGAAGGTGCCACACCACGGAGGTGCCACATCGAACATGACGTGGTTGGCGGCGACCGAGCCGCAAATTTCGGTCGTAAGCGTCGGGGAGAACGTCTACGGCCACCCTGCGCCGGACGTCCTCGACCTCTTCGCCTCCCGCGGAACCGTGGTCGTGAGAACCGATCAAGCGGGCGACGTGGTGATTCCGCTTGCCGGCGATCCGCTCAGACTTCTGCCGGCCGCTGCGAACGGTCCAATTCCTTGAAGAGCTCGAGGATCAACGTCATCGGCTCCGGGTCGGCCGGGTAGGTCGCGGTCGCCATTCGGACCTCGGCGCCGGTGGACAGACCGCTCAACTGGCTGTGGAGATTCTGGGCAAAGATCTTCGCTCCGGCAGCTGCCGTCTCCGGCAACACCACCCCGATGATGTGGTGCTCGCCCTGGCGGGCATGGGCGACGTGATCAGTTGCCCTGACCCCCGCCGCCACCTTGATACCGAGATCGCGGTGGACCGTTCGTTGTTTGCGGGGGGAAAGGTCCTCCCATGCGGGGGCCCTGAAGTCGGCCGCGACGACAGAGAAGAGCTTCTGATAGCGGTCGGCTCGTGCCCGTTCGAGGTCGACTGTTTCGAGCATGGAACGGGCGTTGCCCAGTCCGGTCTCGTCGTCGATGTCATCATGCAGCTCGAGCTTTTCGAGGGTTGCCTGAATCTGGCCGATGGCCCAGCCGCCGCCCATTCCGAAGATGATGTAGCCCGCCACCCGGGCGACGATCTGGCCCGCCAGGGCCCCCAACCCGACCAGCTGGACGGCGGGCCATCGCAGCGCAACGTAGGCGAGCCCCGCGGCAATGCCGAGAATGACGCCGCCCGGAATCCCGAAGAAGAGAAAGCCGGCAAACACCGGCACGAAAAGGAGCGTGCCGGCCACTTCCACCGGATCGACTCCCCGGGTCAGGGCGACCAGGCCGACGACTCCGATCAGGATCAGCCCCGACATGAGGAGGAGCGTCTTGGCGCGTTCAAAGGTCAGGGTGATCCGGGAGCGCACAGACGCAGTGTATGGGGTCGCGATCGGGTGCCCGAGTACCATCGCCGGGGTCCCGTGCCCGCCCTCCTTCGCCCCCGCCTCGCCGTCTTGGTCCTGTTCGGCGTGTTTTTGATCCCCGTTCTCCTTTCCACCTTGAGGGGGCTTACCCATGTCGTCAGCTGCACCAGGGAGATTGCCCGGCCTTTCGAAGTCGCAGTCGGGGACGAGGAGCGGCCAGTCATCACCGGATCAGCCGTGGTGGAAGCGGGGGCGGAACAGCAGTGCGGGGGAGCGCTGAACGTGGACGTTTCGGTGTCCGCCCGCGGGCCCAACGAGATCGCGGTGACAGTGCCGATCACCAACGAAGGCCTGACACCCTGGCGAGGAACGGTCCGTCTCCGCGTCGGCAACACCGTGATTCCTTTCCAGATCGGACTCGTGGCGGCCGGGGAGACCCGATCCGAAACCATCGTTCTGCGTCTGCCTGAGGGAACTACCGGGTTCAGCGGGTCTCTTTTGATCGGGCCCTGAAGATGGTGGAGGCGAAGGTGGCTTTGCGTTTGGGCGGAGTGGAGCTGGACTTCGGAGACGTCACCTATGTCATGGGCGTGATCAATCTCTCACCCGAGTCGAAAAACGCCCACACGGTCGCCACAAGTCTCGACGAGGCGGTGGCCCTCGCCCGTCAGTACCGACAGTGGGGTGCAACGATCATCGATGTCGGCGGCCAATCGTCGCATTACGACAATCCCACCATCGCCTCCGCACTGGAGCTGGAACGATTGCTTCCGGTCGTCGACGCGCTCCTAACCGACG
>DATEEG010000188.1:0-5401 GCA_035281305.1 Acidimicrobiia bacterium
CCGTCAATTCCAAGGCCGCGGGTTTCGTGGCCATGCTGATCGTCCTCTACCAGGCCGTGCCCGGTGCTGCGGCGGTGTGGGCGCCGGCCCTGTGGATCATGGCTGCGGCTTCGATGATCGTCGGCAACCTGTCTGCGCTCCGGCAAACCAACATCGTCCGGCTCCTCGCTTACTCCTCCATCGCCCAGGCAGGTTTCATGCTGGTCCCGTTCGCAGCCGCGGGAGTAGCGGGGACCGACCTCACAGACGCCTTTTCGGCGACGGTGATCTATCTCGTGATCTTCGCCGTGATGAACCTCGGAGCCTTCGCCGTAGTGATCGCCGGGGCCCGAAGGACCGGAACCGGCGACATCAGCGGATGGGCCGGACTCGGCTCATACGATCCCAAGCTCGGGGTGCTGGCGGCAGTCTTCTTCTTCTCGCTGGCAGGCATTCCTCCGCTGGCCGGCTGGTTTGCCAAGTTCGTCATGTTCCGCTCGGTGATCATCGCCGGCGGCACCGCCACGGTGGTGCTGGCCGTGATCGCCGCCGTCAACACGGTCTTTGCCTTCTACTACTACGCCCGCATCATCAAATCGGTGTGGCTCGATGAGGCCCCGGCCGTCTCCCTGGGCGATCGCGAAGCGGTCCCGGCCGGTTCTCTGCGCCTGGCTCTCGCCATCGCCGGAGTACTGACCGTACTCGTAGGTGTCTTCCCGACGATCGCATCGGTCTTCGGCGAAGCCTCGCGGGTCCTGGCCAGCGGCGGCTGAAGAACAGAACCCGTTTTGGCGCGGCGCGATGGGGCCAGGGCACGGTTCTGTCGCGCCAAAACCAGTGGTCCGAGCTAGCCGACCTCGAACTTCATACCTTCGGCGGCGGCTTCGGTGTTGGGGAAGTGCTCCCGAGCCTGAGCCACGATGGCGTCGATTTCCTCGTCGGCGCGGCTGGGGTCGTGGCTGGTCAGGAACAGGCACTTGACGGAGGCATCGCGGGCCACCGCGACGGCCGCCTCCCAGGTGCTGTGCCCCCACCCGGCTTTACTTTCGCGGTGCTCCTGGGGGAGATACTGGGCGTCGCATATGAGCACATCGGCGTCGGCGGCCAACTCCCGCAAGGCCCGATCGCTAGCGGCGTCTCCATGTTCGACGTCGGTGGCGATGACTAGAACGACCCCGTCGCGCTCCAGTCGGTAGCCAGTGACTCCCTGCGGGTGGTAAAGGCGGTCGTAGGTCACGGAAATGTCTTCAACGGTGAACGGGTCGCCGGATAGGTGGTGGAATCGCTTCGTGGACGGCGCCGACCGAAACGACACCGGGAACCAGGGCGGCTGCATGACCGCCTCCAAAGCGTCATCGATGGTCATTTCCCCCGGTTGGTGCCCGTAGAAGTCGAATTCGTTCTGGGACTGGTAGAGCGGGGCGAAGAATGGGAGGGCGAGGGTGTGATCCCAGTGGAGGTGGGTCAAAAGCATCGTGAAGTGGCGAGGGTCCGACGACAAATCCGAGTTGATCGAGAGAGCCCCGGTGCCCGCATCGATCAAGAGCCTGTGGTCTGGAGCCTCGAGATCGATTTCGAAACACGTAGTCGCCCCGCCATACCGCTGGTATTGGGGGCCGCTGACGGGGACTGAACCACGAACACCCTTACACGTAACTATGAAACTCACAACGGGACAGGCTAACGGAACCGAGCGAGTGGCGATCCGCGGAAATGGGCGAAGCCGATGGCCTCCCAGGCTCGCGGCTTGCGGCAAACCGGCGGCTGACTCAGGCCTCAGTCCCTTCCGGGTATTCCCGGTCGAGCATCGAAAAGAGGGTGTGGTCAACCCACCGGCCTCTGATCAGGAGTTCCTCGCGCAACACCCCCTCACGGCTGAAGCCGAGTTTCTCGGCGACCCGCTCCGAGGGCTTGTTGCCGGTGGCGATCCGCAGGATCAACTTGTGATAGCCGAGGTCCTGGAACCCCACCCGCACCACCGCCGCGGTGGCTTCGGTCGCAAATCCCCTGGCGGTTTCGTCGGACCGGATCCAATAGCCGATCTCTCCGGTTCGGGTGAGCCGTGACACGGGCCAGATCGAGATGTTCCCCAGGTGATGCCGAATATCGGTCTTGCGTCGTATGGCGTAGTCATGCGCCCGACCATCCTTCCAGGCCTCGAGGCTGTCGCGCACGTAGTTGGCGGCATCCTCCCTTCGGTAGCCGGGATGAGCCCAGGGCAGCCACTCGTTGAGGGCGGCGAGCGAGTCGTGAACCGCCTCCGCCAACGGGCCGACGTCCCGTCGGTTGAAGCGTCTGAGGACGAGTCGCTCGGTCACTAGGCGGTCCGGAGGCATGCGACCGTCAGCCTATAACGTGGCCCGATGTGGGAAAGCTTGCACGTAATACCCGACTCTCCACCCCCCGGGGATATACCTCTCGCCGCGGTGCTGGTGCCTCTGTACGAGGATGCCGCCGGCGACATCCGGGTAGTTCTCACCAAACGCCCCGACACGATGCCGACCCATGCAGGCCACATCGCCTTTCCGGGTGGCCGCCCCGATCCCACCGACTCTGGCCCCGTCGATACCGCCCTGAGAGAAGCCTACGAGGAGGTCGGCATCCCCGCCGGCGACGTTCATGTCCTCGGTTTTCTCCCGGCCATCCACACCGTGGAGTTCTCGCTGCTCGTAGTGCCGGTAGTTGGTCGCTTGCGCGGGATTCCGGCGTTGGTTCCATCCGAGCGGGAGGTGGCGATGGTCCTCGAGCCCCGGCTGGCGGATCTCGCCGAGCCGGATCGCTGGCGATTCGAACAATGGCAGGGCCGCCCGGTCTGGTTCTACGACCTCGACGGTGAAATATTGTGGGGGGCCACCGCCTGGATGATGCGACAGCTTCTCCGGATGGACGGCTAGTGGCGCAAACCCGACGAGCCGTTGGCTGGAGGATGGGAGGCGTCTCGGAAGTTGGTCCAGTCAAACGACTCGATCGACGCCGCGTTGCCGTCGGTTGATGATTCAACCGGAGGCAGTTCGAGCAGGCGTATTGCTTGCTCCTTCCATCCTTCGCGAGTCATGCGATCAGCGAGGGAGGGGGCGCTGGACTCGATGACGGTCATCTGCTGTTCGGTGATCGAGGCCAGGCGGTTCAGATCGGTGACTCCGTAGCTGGCCAGGGTGATCGCCAGCTTTGGTCCGATCCCGGCAACCATCGTCAGCCTGAGTGGATCCGAGTCCATCGAATCGAGTCCCTCCTCGAAACCCTGCACGTCGCCGGCGGAGTACTCGCCGCGTCCGGCCCGCAGGCGGGCCACGACCGCTTTCATATCGGCTAGTTCCTGCCGTGCCCGGTCGAGCTGGTGACTCTGGGAGGTCAGTCGAGTGTTCAAATCGCGGGTCTGCTCACGATCCTTGGACAAGCGCAGCTTCCATACTGCGAACGCAGCGACGAGACCGACTGCCACCCCGAGGATCAGGGACACGAGATCAAAGGAAAATTGAGCGGCGCCCATGCCTAAAGCCTAATCGCCGGTCACCCGCGGTGACAACCCGCCACTCCCTGTGAGGTCAGGGTCTTTCGGCCCATCTCTGGCTCCGGAGCAGGCCCACCACCAGGCCCTCGACCAGCGCCTCCCACGAGGCCTCGATTACGTTGTCGTGGACCCCGATCGTGTTCCAGGAACCCTCCGGTCCGGAAGTCTCGATCAACACCCGCACCCGGGCGCCGGTTCCGTCAGAAGAGTCGAGGACCCGCACCCGGTAATCGGTGAGATGAAGTTGATCCACTTCCGGGTAGGCAGACCTGAGAGCCGCCCGGAGCGCCTGGTCGAGGGCATTGACAGGACCGTTGCCGTCCCCGGTGGAGACCTTGCGATCGGTTCCGACGATGACGTTCACGGTCGCCTCGGCCGCTACCGACTGATCGGGCCGACGCTCGACGAAGGCGTTGAACGACTCAACCTCGAAAAACGGCTGAACCCACCCGAGCTCCCTCCTGACCAGGAGCTCGAAGGATCCGTCCGCCGCTTCGAACTGGTAGCCAACATGTTCGAGTTCCTTGACCCTTTCCAGAACCTGGCGGGCCTGGGCATCGGTGAGATCGAGACCGAACTCGGCCGACTTGGAGAGCACCGACGCCCGGCCCGCCTGCTCGGATACGACCATCCTGGTTCGGTTACCGATCGATCCGGGAGGGACGTGCTCGTAGGCATCGGGTCTCCGGGCGATTGCCGAAGTGTGCAGGCCCGCCTTGTGTGTGAAGGCGGAGCCACCGACATAGGGACGATGGGGGTCAAGGGTGATGTTGACGATTTCGGCGATGTGATGGGAAATCGGAGCCAGCTGTCCCAGCTGGTGGCTGGATAGCACGGGCCGGTCCATCTTCAGGACGAGATCGGGGAGGATGCTGGAAAGATCGGCGTTGCCCGTGCGCTCGCCATAGCCGTTCACGCAACCCTGTATCTGGCGCACGCCGGCTTCGACGGCAGCCAGCGAAGAAGCCACTGCGCATCCAGCGTCATTGTGAAAATGGACCCCGATTTCACAGCCGGGGATCGCTACTGCGACTTCGTCAATGACGCTGACGATACGCCGGGGAAGTGTGCCCCCGTTGGTGTCACAGAGGACCAGTCGCTCGGCCCCGGCATCGTGGGCGGCCCTGATGACGCGCAAGGCGTAGTCGGCGTTGGTCCGGTATCCATCGAAGAAGTGCTCGGCGTCGAAGAACACCCGGCGATCGCGACTTCGCAGATACTCGATGGACTCTTCCACCATGCGGACCCCCTCGTCGAGGTCGGTTCGGAGCGCCTCCAACACGTGGTAGTCCCATGACTTGCCAACGATGCAGATGATCTCCGTCTCGGAGGCCAGAAGGGCTTCCAACTGGGGATCGGCCGCGGGCCGGCTGCCCGGTCGCCTCGTCGAGCCAAACGACACCAGCTCGGCGTTCCGAAAGGCGATTTCCTTGCGGGCCCGCGCGAAGAACTCGTCGTCTTTGGGCAACGCTCCGGGCCATCCTCCTTCGATGTAGTCAACCCCGAGCTCGTCCAACAGCATCGCGATCTGCAGCTTGTCCCCAACGGTCAAGGAGATGCCCTCCTGCTGAGAACCGTCTCTCAGCGTGGTGTCGTAGATCTCCAGGGGTTTGGTAGGCGAATCCATCGGTAGGCCTTTTCTGATAGGGAGGGGCAACAAAAAACCCTTCGCCGGTGCGAAGGGTTTCGGGCACACGCCGCTTGGTGGCGTGCGCCTAGTTGATAATGATGATGACGGTGAGATTCATCGCGTCCCGAAGTATCGTCGGAGACCGTCGAAGAGTCAATGCGCCGGGATGCGACGATCGTTTCTTGCGGCGGAGTCGAATTCGTTGCTTCTGCATCTGACAAGGTATAAGGTTCAGGTGAATCGGAAGGTCCTTCTTTAGGGAGCGGCGCGGGGTATTTGCG
>DATEEG010000189.1:0-2509 GCA_035281305.1 Acidimicrobiia bacterium
TCTCGGTTCATTCTTCTTCCCTATTTCCAGTTTTCGAACACGCCTAGGCAGGGGTGGGGGGACTCGAACCCACAACCTCCGGTTTTGGAGACCGGCGCTCTGACCAATTAGAGCTACACCCCTATGGGGTCAGGCGGGATCAGAAGTATACGAGGCCCACCCATATGTGGGAAACCGCCAAATCATCGCCCAACTTCACACTGTCCAGTGGGTCCGATTCTAGGCCCGGGTGCCTCCGAGGCTGTCAGACGAGGAAACAGGCCGGATCAGACCCTGGCCAGGGCCCGTCGCCTCATCCACAGGCCGGCGACGAGAGCGGCGGCCATGCTGGCTCCGGCCGCTCTGAGCCAACGGCTGTCGGGAACCTGTGGGTCGATCGGCTTCTCCAGGTTGTCCATGACCCGGAGCTCAAGACCGGCGGGTGCCTCGATCCGTGCGTTGCCCAATTCAGCGAGGCGCCGCCGGGTCGACCGCAGCGAGGCCACATGGGCTTGGCATCGGATGCAGTGCCCGATATGAGAACGAAGCGGCCACCCAGGTTCGTCCCCCGCCAGAACGACGGCGGTGAGGAGGTTGCGGAAGAGGACACAGCGCATCCTCACGCCTCCTCGTGCAAGTAACGCTGCAGGCGCTGGTGGGCGCGATGAAGGCGCACCTTGGCGGCCGTGACCGAGATGTCGAGCGCCGTACTGATCTCGGCGTGGGTCCACCCGTAAACATCCTTCATGACGACCACCGTACGCAAACCCGGGGGAAGCTGGCTGAGGGCCTGGTCCAGCCGGCTCCTGAGCTCGAGCTGATCGACTCTGCCCTCGGGCTGGGGATCGCTGCGACCCTCGGGCTCGACGACCTCGGCGAGGGCGGCGTGTTCGTGTCGGATGTGTCGACGCCGGGCCGTGGAGGCGGTGTTGACCGCGATGCGGTACAACCACGTCGCGAAGGCCGCATCGCCCCGGAATGAGGAAAGACCCCGCCACACTCGAATCCAGGTCTCCTGGGCAACATCCGAGGCGATCTCATGATCGTGGGTGAGGCGAAACGCGAGGCGGTAGACGTCGCGACCGTGACGTTCGAGAAGCTCGGCAAACGCAAAGCGACTGCCCTGACGGGCCAACGAGACCAGTTCTCCATCATCTGGTAGTTCGACAGACGAGCTGCTCATGTAGTTACCGAAGGGTCATGGTGGCAGAAACGATCTCGCGATCGCCAACCGCCAGCCGGGCCGAAGCATCCCGACCGGTTACATCGCCCGTGATGGCGCCTTCGGAGCCGGCGATCATCGGGGACCTGAAGCGAAAACGGGCGTCGGCGATGGGGGCGGCGTGTCCGGACAGAACGCTGGCGGCGCTCAGCAGCCAGGAAGCCTGGAGCAGGCCGTGAACGACGATCGTCGGGAGTCCCGCCGCCAGGGCCGAGTCATGATCCCAATGGATGGGATTCCAGTCCCGGGTTGCGCCGGCATATCGCACCAGGTCCGACCGGGCGGCTGAACGCCGCAGCGGTGGAAAGCCGGGTTTCCCGGCCGGGTCGAAGGCCGGAACTGGGTCGTTGGCGCCACGGGCGCCCGGCAACGGCGGGTCCTCTGCTTCGCCGGCCGTGGCTGGTGATGCCGAGCCCGACATGAGAAAGGTCGACGTGCCGGTCACCAACACTCCCGCCTGGTCCTTGGCCTCGAACTCGAACGTTGTGAAGAACACGCCGCCTCGTTCTCGAACCTTGGGCACGAGACCCGTAATCGTCAGATCCGCCTCGATGGGAAGCGGGCGGACCCACTCGAATCGCTGCTCGCCGTGAATGACGGAGGCTCCAGCGTCACCGAGATCAGGATCGGTCAGGAGAAACGGTGCAACAACGAAGAGGGCCGCGGCTGCCCAGCCAGGTGGGGCGAACTCGGTCCACCGACCAGGATCATCGCTGGTGGCGGCAACGAAGTCCGCCACCTTCTCGGCGCACACCCGCAGCGGGTACGGCCCGTAGCTCTTGCCTTCAATTGCCTCGATCAGGCGCCTCCATCAGGGCCTCCATACGGCCGAGGATCTATCGGGTTTCGCGATGTTTGGTGTGCTTCCGGCACCAACGGCAGTACTTGGCGAGTTCTAAACGCTCGCGGGTATTTGCCTTGTTCTTGGTGGTCACATAGTTGCGACGCTTGCACTCCTCGCAAGCCAGGGTGAGGGGAGGTCTCTTGTCAGATGCCATTTCTTGTCGCCTCTCGTTTCGTTTTGGTCGTCGGAAGGCGGAAGTCGGAAGTCGGAAGCCGATCCGGTCGTCATCTGCTTCCTTCCGTCTTCCGTCGTCCGTCTTCCGTCTACTTGTTGATTTTGACTACCCGGCCGGCTCCGACGGTACGTCCACCTTCCCGGATGGCGAAACGCAAACCTTCATCCATCGCGATCGGGTTGATCAACTCGACCGTCATCGGAGTGTTATCCCCCGGCATCACCATCTGAGTCCCCTCCGGCAACTTGACCGACCCCGTCACATCAGTCGTCCGGAAATAGAACTGGGG
>DATEEG010000190.1:0-6341 GCA_035281305.1 Acidimicrobiia bacterium
CCGCTCGCAAGTCGGTCGCAGTCGCCAGCTGAAACCAGCCCTGGTCAAGAGGGGGATGCCTCCTCATTCCCCCTCTACCCCGGAAAGGGCCCCAAATGGGGCCCTTTCCGCTGTCCGCCTGGTGGCTAATTCTTGACTTGAGGCTCGACCGAGGCGGCCGAATCGATCCAGGCGGTGACCATCACTTCAGTCGGCAGTCTGCGAACCATCGACTTGCGTCCGTTGTGGTCACTGAGCTTGGCGGTGAGGGCAGTCGGGTTCCGACGCCGCAGGTCGCGGATGGTCTGTACGCCACATGCCTCCAGAAGCAAGGCGTATTCGGAACCCACACCGCGAACTCTCATCATGTCGGCTCGTTGCGCCCAGTGGAGTAGTTCGTCGACGTCGAGACCCACCTCGGCCGCCAACTGCTCGCGCCCCGCCTTGGTGCCGGCTTGTTTGAGGAGGGACTCGGTGGTCCGAACTCCCGCTTTACGAAGCTTCGTGGCTTCCTTCGGGTCGATACCGGCTATCTCGTCGATGCGAGCCACAAGCTTCTCTTTCTTGACCGATCGTCTCTCACGGACCGGGGCCCCTTGCTTCCGTTGACCGGTCCTCGATGGATGACCGGAAAGCGGCGACTCTACCGAAGCTGCGCCGTCACTGCCGAGGGCGAAGCTCCTCAAAGTCCGCCCGGGTGTCGATGTCGCGCGGAGGGCGTTGCTCGAACCACACTTCGTGTACCCAATCGGGATGGGCCTGTAGCAATCGCTTGGCCCCTTCGTCACCTTCCAGGCTCATGAGCCGGGGCCAAAGGGATCTTTCGACGACGACAGGATTGCCCCAGACGTATCGATACTTGGGCACGATCGCCTGGCGCTTGGTCGTCCGCCGGGCTTCGATGAGGCCAACGACAACTTCTTCCGAAATGTCAGGTTGATCGCCAAGGAAGATGCCGACTGCATCGGCCCGCGAGAGTCGCAACACCGCGTCGAGGCCGACGCGAAGGGACGAGGCCATGCCCTCTTCCCATTCCGGGTTCTCGATCACGATGGTTCCGGTCAGGTCAACCTGGTCCAGGATCTCTTCACCGTTAGCGCCGATGACGACGAACACCTCGTCGAAGGGAAGTTCCCGCAGTGTGTCGAGGACGTGGCCGAGAAGGGTGGTGTCGCCCCATGGCAACAACTGTTTGGGAGCACCCAGCCGGGAAGACCCACCGGCCGCCAGCACGAGCGCCGCGATCATGGATTGAACCTAGTCGGAAGACGGAAGACGGAAGGCGGAAGGCGGAAGTGGCAACCGGCGATCGTCCGTCTTCCGTCATCCGCCTTCCGACCTATATCGCTGTGACCTGCCCGCGCAGTTCCAGCGAAACTCCGGGCCTGGCCCGGGTTTCGACGATCTGGGCAAGAATCGCCAGCGCCATCTCCGCCGGCGTCTCCGCCCCGATGTTGATTCCAATCGGACCGTGGATTCGGTCGACCTGTTCGGGGCCAAACCCCTCCGACAGCAAGCGCTCCCGGCGGCGGGCGGCGGTCTTGGAGCTGCCCATGGCGCCGATATACGGCACCGGCGACGGCAAGACCAGCGGCCATAAAGGATCCTCGAACCGGGCGTCGTGGCTGAGCACGACGACGTAGGTCCTTCGGTCCAACCCGAGGTCGAGCCGGTCGGGCCATCCGACGAGGAGCCGATCGGCATCGGGAAACCGGTCAGCTGTCGTGAAGGCCGCCCGGGCATCTGCGACGGTGACGTGAAATCCGAGCTGATGGGCCATGGGCACCAGCTCCTGGGCGATGTGGACCGCCCCCACGATCACCAGGTGGGGACGGGGCACGATGCTTTCGATGTAGACCTCATGGGCCCCGTAGGTCAGCGTCGCCGATCGCTCCCTGTCCAGCAGGGCAATGGCGTCGGCGACGACGTCTGCCACGATTGCGGACGGTAGAGCCCCGGCGATGATCTCTTGATTTCCAATGACCGCCGATTGGCCCACGGAGGGGCCCGCGACCACAGTCGCCCTCGATCCGAATTCTTCGGCCGCGATCAACCGGGCGACGGCATCGAGGCTGCCCCTATCGAGGGGGCCGGTCACCACTGTTCCAGGAAGACCTGCACCCGGCCACCGCAGGCAAGTCCCACGGCGAAAGCGTCGTCGTCGGCAATTCCGTAGCTGAGCAGCTTGGGTACCCCGGTCTCGATCACTTCCTGGAGGTGCAAATAGACGTCGTTCTCGATGCATCCCCCTGAGACTGACCCGGCCATGTCGCCTGCCGACGACACGATGAATTTGGCCCCGACGGGGCGCGGCGCTGAACCGGAGACGCGCACGACGGTGGCCACCGCCACCTTCTTGCCTGCGGCCACCCAGTCGTCGCGGATGCTCAACTCGTCCCTCAGATCTGGCTCCGATCGAAATGGATCCCCACCGACGAGCGGTGGGCCGGGATTGATTCCAGCAGCTTGATCACTGTCGTGAGATCGGAGAGGTTGGCGGCCGGAAGGAAGTCGTCAACATGGGGCAGGACCGCTTTCATTCCCCTGGTCGCCGGGACATAGTTCGCTCTTCCGGAAATTGGGTTCAACCAGATCACCCGATGCACCGACCGTCGCAACCGGGCCATCTCCCTCGCCAAAACCACCGGATCCCCCCGCTCCCAACCATCCGAGATGATGAGGACGATGGGCCCCCCACGACAGACCCGGCGCGACCACTCGCGATTGAACGTGCCGATCGAATCGCCGATCTTGGTGCCCGTGGACCAGTCGTTTACGGCCTCTGACACTTCGGTGATGGCAGCCCCCGGGTCGCGCCGACTGAGTTGGCGGGTGATGCGGGTGAGATGGGTAGAGAACACGAAGGCTTCCAGGCGCCCCAGCCGGCCCCGGGCGGCGTGAGCAAAGTAGAGAAGCATCTCGGCGTAACGCTCCATCGACCCGGAGACGTCGGCGATGAAGATCAAAGGCCTTTTCCGGATTCGGCGGGTGGTGTACTCGAGCCTGAGGAGGTCGGCCTCGGGCCCAATCGAACCGCGCAGGGTGCGGCGGAGGTCGGGGCGATCACCTTCGGCGGCAGCCCGGCGCCGGCGGCTCGCGACGAGAGCGGGTGACCAGACCATCTTGGCAATCAGAGCCTTGATCTCAGCCGACTCGGCCGACGTCAGCTTGGCGAAGTCCCGCTGGCTCAGCCGCTCGATGGCAGAAGCGCCGGCGGGGTTGCTGGCGGTCTCCTCATTGACACCATCGCCCTGTCCAGAATTCTGGGGTTTGATCGTCCAGTCACGATTGCGTGGTCCCACCGAGGTCACGACCGACCTCATCCGATCCCCGAAGAAGCGAAAAAAGACCCGGTCGAAAACCCCGAGGTGGTCGAAGGAGCTGCAGGCGAGAGACCGCATGGCGAAATAAGCGTCCTCGCCGGACGCCATTCCGACCTTGGACAGCGCCTCCACCATCTGGCCGGCGATGCCGGCCGCGACCGGGATGCCCTCTTCGCGCAGCTTGTGAGTGAAGGAAACCAGCGTCGGCAGGCTCCTGTCCATCAAATTCGATCCGCCCCCGACGAGCGTCATTGACAGGTTCCCGAAGCAGGATGAAGCGCCCACGAGGCTCGGCCCACCGTTTCGGCGTCTGCGATCGACCCCTGTACCGCCGTCAGCTGGGAACAGGCCGGCACGTACACCAACGGCAGGCTGTACCACTCGAAGTGCATGCCGTCAGGAACCGACCAGCCCCCACCCCAGGAGAATCCCCACCGCTTGAAGATCTCGACGACATCGGACGAAAGCGTCGGCTCCTGTCCATAGGGATTGGAGCTGGGGTTGAAGTCGACTGCAATGCCCCACGAGTGACGGGAGAGTGAATACCCGGGATCGGCGCCCCGGTTGAATCGAGGGTTGAAACAACCCCCGGCGATCTGAAAGTCGCTGGGGTCGAGTTCTCCCGCCAGGCCGGATCGCTCGACTTCATCCAGGGCGGCCCTTATGTACGGCACGACCATGCGGTGACAGCGGGTGACGCCCACGATCGGAAAGTCGACCGTGACGATCCATGCATCGCGCCAGGCCCGATCGATTTCGACCGAGTCGCCCCCGCCCGGGGCTACCGCGAACTCGCCGAATCGCTCCTTCACAACTGCCATCGGCAGCACCGGATCGGTCGAGGTGTCGCCCAGACCGTCGATAACCCTGACGGCCGGGTCTGAAGTCCAGATTCGGATCGCGGCCTTCAGCGGCGCCCCGTTGGTTCCCCAGGCCATCACCGCGTACGGGCGATCGATCTCGAGTCCCGGGATGGCCGAGGCGCCGATCCAAATCTCACTCCAACGAAGCTCGGCGTCGGGAACGATGGCCCCGATGCGGATCGGAACGACCCGGCCATCGAGAGCCTCCAAGTCGATGACGTCACCCACCGCGGCGCCGCGCAACCTTGCCGTGATTTCTCCCATCGCCGCTTCACCCCGAACAAGTGTTGCTCGCAGGGACACCGGCACTACCGGGGTGCCGGGATCGATGGCCATGGTCAGCATGGGATAGCCAAGACCACGAGGAGCTTCCTGAACGACCTCATCGCCTCGCGTGACGCGCAGCATCCGCAACGTCAGTCGGTGCAGTTCGGTGCTCTCGCCACGTACCGCTCGCACGGCATCGTCGATCAAGGAGAGAGTCACAGCGTCGAATCCGCCCGACTGGCGAACCTCGACCACGGAGGTGAGGGCGTCACCGCCCAGCATGTCAGACTGCGACGAATCGGTGACGTCCCGGCCGACGTTCGCCGCGGCAGGGGCCGCCAGCACAGTCAGCGCCAACAGCAGGACGATGGACCCCGACCCGCCAACGCGGCTCATCAATCGTGGACCAGGGTTCCGAGACCTACTTCACGTACTCGCTCGAGGTCTTCCCGATACTTGAGCACCACCCCGAGGGATTGTTCAACGGCTTCGACCGTGAGGCGATGAGCCCCCAGCACTTTCAACGCCGCCGCCCAGTCCAGGGTCTCGGCCACCCCGGGTGGCTTGAACAGGTCGAGGGAGCGAAGATCGGCCATCGCCATCGCCAGCTGCAGGCCGAGCTTGGCGTCGACGTCAGGCTGGCGAGTCCGGAGAATCTCGACTTCGCGCTCAATCGTCGGATAGTCGATCCAGTGGTACAGACAGCGCCGTTTGAGCGCGTCGTGTATCTCCCGCGTTCGATTCGATGTCACGACTACCACCGGTGGCTCGACCGCCTTGATGGTGCCGATTTCGGGAAGCGTCACCTGAAAGTCGGAGAGCAGCTCGAGGAGGTAGGCCTCGAACTCCTCGTCGGCGCGGTCGAGTTCGTCGATCAGGAGGACCGGACGCTTGCCGAGAGCGGCGTTCTCGATGGCCTGGAGCAACGGCCGCGGTCGCAGGTATTCACGGCTCATGATGTCGGCAACGCGGGCTTCGCCGCCCTCGCCGCGAGCTTCGATCAGCCTGATTGCGAGCATCTGGCGGGCGTAATCCCACTCATAGAGGGCATGGTTGGCGTCCAGTCCCTCGTAGCACTGCAGGCGGATGAGCTCGCTTCCGAGGATGGCGGCGAGAACCTTGGCCACTTCGGTTTTACCGACTCCGGCTTCGCCTTCGAGGAAGAGAGGGCGACCCATTTCCAGGGAAAGAAGGATGGTGACCGCCAGCCCGCGATCGGCCACATACCCGTGGCGCGTCAGCGCGGCGACGACCTCGTCGACGTTACGGGGGAGCATACGGGAAGGCTACTCGCAAGCCGGTTCTGCGTTAAAGCGCGGGACGTCCTGCGTTATGCGTGGTGCGTTAGAACCGAGACCGACCACTTGGTTTCTAAACGCACCACGCACCACGGGCTTCCTCGGGCTGAGTTAACTCAGCCGGTGGAAGCCAACGCCTTCATCAGGGCTCGCTTGGCGAACACCGTGGCGAGGTGCGCCTTGTATTCGACGGTGCCGTAGAGGTCCTCGAGAACCGTGAGGTCGTCGGCCGCTTTGGACGCGGCCTCGGCTACTGCCCCGGCGGACCCATCGGTGCCGATCAGGGCCTGCGCCGTTGCCGCTGCCAGCGTCGGCATGGCGCCGACTCCGGTAAGGGCGACCCGGCAGTCACTGATGCTGCCGTTGGAGCGCTTCACCCACGCCGCGGCTCCGGCCACGGCGTAGTCGGTGTGACCGCCCCGCCGGCCGAGCTTGTCGTAAGCCGACGATCCACCGTCCTTGGGGACGCGCACTTCGATTGCGATCTCGTCCGGCGCCACCGCCGTCGTCATCGCGTCGAGGAAGAAGTCCGAGGCCGCAATCTCACGGGTACCACCGGGCCCGCTGACGACGATTGTCCCACCGAGAGCGAGCACCGCCGCCGGCTGGTC
>DATEEG010000191.1:0-5851 GCA_035281305.1 Acidimicrobiia bacterium
ATCGACATCGCGCGACTCCTTGATGGGCTTGCCACCGTCCATCGTCTCCAACACGGCGAGTTCGCGCGATCGCTCCTGGACCATGCGAGCGATGCGAAACAGGTACTTCGCCCGTTCCTTGCCCGGCATCGAACCCCAGGAGTCGTCGTAGGCGGTCCGGGCCGCCTTGACGGCACGATTGACATCTCTCTCCCCCGCTTCAGCCACCTCGGCGAGGGGTTCCTCGGTTGCCGGATTGATAGTGGGGAAGTACTTCTTCGAAAGCGGCGCCCGAAACTCGCCATCGATGAAGAGCCCGTAGCGCTCGTCCAACGACACGATGTCGGTCGGCTCGCGTGAAGGCGCATACTTCCAGTCGAGCGGTGGACTGGGGGCGCGCACCAACTCAGCTTTGGCCATAGACGTCCCTACTCACAAGTCGCCATCCCTAGTCCTTGGTGAAGTAATCGGCAGACTGATATCGACCGGTCTTCAACCAACGTATCTGCATCAGCACATCGTTGAGCAAGGTCGAGGCGCCAAAGCGAAACCAGTCGGGGGTCATCCACGCGGATCCGAGGGTTTCGTTGAGCACAACCAGATAGCGGATCGCATCCTTGGCGGTTCGAATCCCCCCGGCCGGCTTCATTCCTATTTGGACCCCGGTGGCGGCGTAGAAGTCGCGGATGGCTTCCAGCATCACCAGAGTGACGGGCAACGTTGCGGCCGGTTGCACCTTTCCCGTCGATGTCTTGATGAAGTCAGCTCCGGCCGCCATGGCCAGCATGGACGCGCGGCGAACGTCGTCGAGACCTCCCAGTTCACCTGTCTCGAGAATCACCTTGAGGTGGGCTCGCTCACCACAGGCCTCCTTGACTCGCCGAATTTCGTCGAACACCTTGAAGAAGGAGCCCGACAGGAAAGCGCCGCGATCGATGACCATGTCGACCTCGTCGGCTCCCATCGATACGACCGATGACGTCTCGACTACCTTCGACTTGGTGTCGATCTGACCTGAGGGGAAGTAGGTCGCCACCGAGGCGACCTTGACACCCGATCCTGCCACAGCGTCGAGGGCATATGGCACCATCGCCGGATACACGCAGACTGCTGCCACCGAAGGCACTGACGCATCGACGGGGTCGGGGCGGATTGCCTTCGACGACATCTGGGCCACCTTGCCCGGAGTGTCCTTTCCCTCGAGGGTGGTCAGGTCCATCATCCGAACCGCCAGAGTCAAGGCTTCCAACTTGGAATCCTTCTTGATCGACCTCGTGGCGAGGGAGGCGACCCGCTCCGTCACGCCCACTTCGTCGACGCTGGGCACGGATCTCACGAACGAGGCCAGCGTTGGGGTCGTAATCCGCCCGGGGAGGATCGACGCACGGCGATCGGTGTCAGTTCCGGGCAGATCCCCGCGGGCCAGCGCTGCCAAGCTCATCGTATTTGGGCCATCGCCGCCGATGGTAGGCCGGGCCCGATCCTCAAAATGCCTGGAATGCCCGCTGCCCCTCGCGCTGGACCTGCCCGAAGGGCTATCTCGGCGGTGCTGCATGACGACCGTAGAGTTGGAGGATGCGCCTCCGATCGCTGATTTCCCACGCCCCGGGGGCGGCCTTCATCGCTGCCACCCTGGGATTCGGAGTTGGCAGTGTGCTGGCCAAGGTGATTCTCGACCGGGGCGTCAACGCGCTGGAACTGCTGCCGATTCGGTTCTTGTTTGCCGTGGTGAGTCTCGTGGCAGTGCTGGCCGCTGCAGGCAAGCTCAGGCGCCTCGACCCGGCCACCTGGCGGGCAGGTTCGACGCTCGGCGTTGTCAACATGGCCGCACCCTCGATCTTGATGACGATCGGACTCGAACATCTCTCGGCGTCGGTGACTGCGCTGGTGGTGGGCCTGGTCCCTCTAACGACGGTTGCCTTTGCCCACCTTCTCATCGATGGGGAGCGCATGCACCGAGGACTGGTCCCGGGTTTCATACTTGCGTTGGCGGGCACCGGACTCCTGGTCGAAGGTAAGGGTGGACCCGGAACCAACCCTGCCCTGGGTCTCGTCCTGGTTCTCCTGGGGGTCCTGGCCGCCGGTGCCGGAGGTGCCTTGACTCGTCGCTTTGCGCTTCGGACACCGGCCGCCGAACTCGTGCTGCCGCAGTTCGTCTCGGCTGCCGCGGTTGTGCTGATTGCGGCACTGGCTTCCGGAAGCGTCGAAGGCATCCGCCGCATGGATCCGGGTTCGTGGGGCCTCATCGCTCTCCTCGGGACGGCTGCCACCACTCTCCCGTTCGGAGCTTTGCTTTGGTTGTCCGAGTTGACGACGGCCGCCCGGGTCGCGCTGATGGCCTACCTGGTGCCCCTGGTCGGAGTGGCCGGCGGCGTCCTGATCCTGGAAGAGCCTTTGGGCTGGCGGCTGGTCGGGGGCGGGGCTCTGATCCTTGCCGGGGTGGTACTGGCCGATCGCTCCGAAAGGCAAGCCCACGCTCTGGCGAAGGCGCCCACCCCATGAAGGCGTGGTTCCTCATCGTCGTGACGGGGCTGATGTTCGGAACCCTGGGACTGTGCACCAAGTACCTGACGACCCGGGGTGTCGACCCGCTGATTTGCGCCGCGGTGCCATTCGGCCTCTCAGCGGTCATAGCTTTGATCCTGCATCCGCGTCGCACGACGGCGCCCTGGCGGGAAGGACTGGCCATGGGTGCCGTCAACGCCGCGACCCCTGCCCTTTTGTTCAACATCGGGTTCAACCAGCTCCCCGCCTCGCTGGTCACCCTGACGCTGGCTCTCGGACCTGTTTTCACCGCGATCACCGCCCACATCGCATTCCGGGATGACCGCTTCTCGACCCCGAAGGTGATCGGACTTGGCCTCAGCTTCGGTGGAGTGGCCGTACTGGCCGGACTGCCGGCCGGCTCGGGGAGCCGATCGACCCTGGCCTTCGTGGCAACGCTCGTCGGCGCAGCCATGTCAGGAGCATCACTCGTATGGGTCAGGAGAATGGCCGTCCGCTATGACCCCAGGGCGGTGCTGGCTCCCATGCAAACGGGCGCCGCCCTCGTCGCCATCACCGCTGCTTCCCTCACCGGTCACCCGCTCTGGAACCTGGGCGCGGACGCGGTGGAGTTGGGCATCCTCGGCGTGATGGGGGCTGGCACCATCCTCACTTATGTGACTTCGCTCAAGGCCAGCGAACTGGCGCCTGCCAGCCGGGTAGGGCTGATGGGTTATCTGGTTCCGGTGGTCGGCGTCGCCGGCGGAGTCGTCGTCTTCGACGAGTCTCTGACCGCCAACCTGGCTGTGGGCGGCCTTCTGATATTGGCCGGTGTCACTCTGGTCGGTCGCGCCAATCGTTCCGTGGCCCCGGCCATGCCTGGTTAGCCTCGGACCGATCGTGAGCCGCCACATACTCGTTGCCGTCGCCTGGCCTTATGCCTCAGGCCCCCGCCATCTGGGACACCTGGCCGGGGCGTATCTTCCGGCGGACATCTTCGCCCGGTATCACCGCCTGGCCGGCAACAAGGTCTTGATGGTCTCGGGCTCGGATGTGCACGGCACCCCGATCATGGTTCGAGCCGACCAGGAGGGGGTGACTCCCCAAGAAATCGCCGACAAGTACCACACCGAGTTCCTGTCCAACTGGAAGAAGCTCGGGATCGCGTTCGACCTCTACACATCGACCGGAACTTCGAATCACTACGAGGTCACCCAGGACGTGTTTCGACGCCTGCGGGACAACGGGTACATCACGAGCAAGGAAAGCGTTCAGCTCTTCGATCCGGAGGCCGACCGGTTCCTGCCTGACCGCTACGTGGAGGGGACCTGTCCACACTGCGGTTACACCGCAGCTCGTGGCGACCAGTGTGACAACTGCGGTCGTCAGCTGGATCCGATGGATTTGATCAACCCCACCAGTCGCATGACCGGAGCGACGCCGGTGGCCCGGAGCACGCTTCACTATTACCTGCTGCTGACCAAATTCGAAGGCCAACTCCTCGAGTGGCTTCGAAGCCGGCAGGGGTGGCGCAAACACGTCCTCAACATGGCCATCGGGTTCACGGAGGAGGGATTGCAGGACCGGGCGATCACTCGCGACCTCACCTGGGGCGTCCCGATACCGCCGGAGTCCGACAACATTGGCGAGGGCAAGCGGATATACGTGTGGTTCGACGCCGTGATCGGCTACCTCTCAGCCGCCAAGGAGTGGGCGCAAATCAACGGCACACCCGAGGCGTGGCGCGATTGGTGGGAGAACCCCGAAGCCGAGAGCTATTACTTCATCGGGAAGGACAACATCGTCTTCCACGCCGTCATCTGGCCCTGTCAGCTCATGGGCTACCGGGGCTTGAACCTTCCCACCAACGTGCCGGCCAACCAGTACGTCACTTTCAAAGGCGACAAAGCCTCCTCCAGCCGTGGAATCGGGGTGTCGATCGGCTGGTATGCCGATCGCCTGGAGCCCGATGCCTTGCGTTACGCACTTGCCTCGGTGCTGCCCGAACAGAATGACACCGATCTACCCGACGAAGAGATCGTTCGCCGGATCAACGAGGAGTTGGTGGCGACATGGGGCAATCTCGTCAACCGTGTTCTCACGATCACCTCGCGTAACTTCGATGGCAGAGTGCCTGCCCCGGGGCCGCTGACCCCTGATGATGAACAGATCCTCGCCGGCGTCGACCAATCTCTCTCCGAGGTCGGAGCTTTGATCGACCGGGTCGAGTTGAAAGCCGGCCTGCGGGCGGCCATGGATTCGGCCACGACCATCAACGTTTATCTCAACGCCACCGAGCCCTGGAAACTCGTGAAGACCGATCGGGACCGGGCCGGCACCATCCTCTGGACGGCCCTCCAGGCAATCTCCGGGCTCCGTGTTGCGTTTTCTCCCTATCTGCCTTTCACGACCGAGTCCCTGGGCGCCATGATCGGCCTCGGGCCCGAACTGAGCGGATGGGATCGACCGGAGCTGCCAACAGGCACGCGGCTCGGGGAGATTTCCCCTCTATTCAAGAAGCTGGAAGACGACATAATCGGTGAGGACGCGTAGGGTTTGCCTGCGCAGGTTTGGAGAGGCATGGCCGCTGGATTGAACGACAGTCGAATCAGACGCCCGCTGATAGTCCGCGTCATCCTCGTGATGGTCGGCACCATCCTCCTCGTGGGCGGGTTGATCGGCCTGCTTCTACCAATAGTCCCGGGTTGGCTCATGATCATCCCCGGCCTGGCCATCCTCGGCACCGAGTTCGTCTGGGCCCGCCGTCTCCTCGATAGCGCCAAAGCCAAGGCGTCGGACTTGAAAGCCCGGGTGCCCGCTCCCAAGAAGTCCTCAAAGGTCGCGTAGAGCACGCTTCGAGGCCAGGAATCGGAAGAATCACCGAAGGCAGGGCGCCCCGGCCCGGCTTTCTCATTCAAATTTGGTCGCTCACGAACGCCTGTGAGCAAATTCGGTCATTCAGGTTCGGTACTCGTTCTGTGGTCTTGCAGCACATCCCTCACACATGTCGCGGGACATCCCTAACACCTGGAGCTGACCCGGCCAGAGTCGGGTCCTATGAATGGAAGGGCTGTGCCTATGAGTGTCCGAAGGGTGATCGTCGAGGTGGAGCTCGATGGTTTGAACGTGGCCGAGTTCTGCCGTCTCCATGGAGTTTCGAGATGGTTCTTCTATGACCTCCGGCGCCGCTACTCCGCCAGGGGGGAAACGGCCCTCGAACCTGGCTCCCGGGCCCCCAACCGGGTCGCCAACCGGACCCCGCAGTGGTTGGAGGACCTGATCGTCGAACAGCGCAAGAGCCTCGAGACGGCGGGGCTCGACGCCGGTCCGGGAACCATCGCCTTCCATCTCCGGAGCGGGGGGGTGGAGCCACCCTCGGAGGCAACCA
>DATEEG010000192.1:0-3929 GCA_035281305.1 Acidimicrobiia bacterium
GTGACTTCGATCCTCATGCGAACCACCCCCGACGACGTTCGTCTCATCATGGTCGACCCCAAGCGAGTCGAACTGGGTCAATACAACGGGGTTCCGCATCTGCTCACCCGGGTCATCACCAATCCCAAGAAAGCTGCGGACGCGTTGAAGTGGGCCGTGAGCGAGATGGACCGTCGCTATGACCTGCTGGCCGACGCCAAGGTGCGCGACATAATCGGCTATCGAGAGAAGATCGAGTCCGGCCAGCTTCCCGCGGAGGGGTTCGACCGGTTCCCCTATCTCGTGGTGATCGTCGACGAGCTCAACGACTTGATGATGGTCGCCGGCCGCGAGGTCGAGGAGGCAATTGTCCGGATTGCCCAAATGGCGCGCGCCGTGGGCATCCATCTCGTGATCGCCACCCAGCGTCCGTCAGTCGACGTGATCACTGGCGTAATCAAAGCCAACATTCCGTCTCGCCTGGCCTTCTCGGTGGCCTCACAAACCGACTCCCGGGTTGTCATCGACGGCGGCGGAGCCGAGAAGCTGGTCGGCATGGGGGACATGCTCGTGATCACTGCCACCGAACCGCGCCCGGCCCGCTATCAGGGGGCCTGGGTGAGTGAAGAGGAAATCCATGCTGTGGTCGACTGGGTGAAGAGGCAGAAGGAAGCCGAGTATCAGGATCACGTGGTCGAGAACCTCGCAGCCGAAGCTGCCAAGGCGGCTTCCGATGTCGTCGACGATGAAGAAGAAGTGATCGTGCGCCAGGCCATGGACTTGATCGTTCGCAGCCAATTGGGCAGCACGTCGATGTTGCAGAGAAAGCTCCGAATCGGTTTCGCCCGGGCCGGCCGGGTGATGGACATTCTCGAGAATCGGGGAGTTGTGGGTCCCTCGGAAGGGTCCAAGGCACGCGAAGTGTTGATGACGGTTGAGGAGCTGGACGATTTGTATGAGAGCCGGAACGGCCCCGGGACCCCCGGCCAGAGTGAATGGGAGCGAGTGTCGGTGTGACGTTGGACAGCATGAGTTGGAATCCGTGATCCACCTCGAATCCTGGCCAGCGCGCCTTGGCTAGCCTCCAGGAGCCGATGTTTCAGATCCTCACGCCGTCCGGAGCCCTGGCTGGAAAGGCACCGCTGGATCTCGTCATGACCAGGCGCCTCTATCGGGCGATGGTGTTCGCTCGCACCTACGACCGCAAAGGCACCTCTCTTCAAAAGCAGGGCCGGTTGGCGACCTACGCGCCTTTCGAGGGACAGGAGGCGGCGCAGGTCGGCAGTGCAGCTGCACTCCATCCGGATGACTGGATGGTCGCCACCTATCGCGACGCGGCCGCCATGTGGATGCAGGGTTATCCCCTCGAGCTGCTCTTCGCGGGGCGCACCGGCGACGAACGCGGCGGTTCGCCTCCCGATCACGTGCCGGTTCTGCCACCTTCGATCACGGTCGGGGGGCACATGGTTCACGCCGTCGGGCTGGCGTGGGCGGCAAAGAATCTCAAAGACGGACGCGTGGCCCTGACCTATTTCGGCGACGGCGCCACCTCGGAGGGTGACTTCCACGAGGCGATGAACTTCGCCGCCGTCTTCGAGGCACCCTGCATCTTCCTTTGTCAGAACAACGGTTGGGCCATTTCGTTGCCGCGGGAGGAGCAGACCCGCTCGGAGACGATTGCTCAAAAGGCCATCGCTTACGGCATGCCCGGGTTCCAGGTGGATGGCAACGATCTATTCGCCGTCTATCAGATGACCCTCGAAGCAGTGCACAGGGCCCGTGCCGGAGAGGGGCCGACATTGATCGAAGCGGTGACCTACCGCATGGGTCCACACACGACCGCCGACGATCCCGGCCGCTATCGCAGCTCGGACGAAGCAATTGAGTGGGCCCGGCGAGATCCCCTGGAGCGGGTTCGCCTCTACCTGTCCGAGAGAGATGGGTGGTCTGATTCCTGGCAGGCTCAGATCGAAGACGAGGCCACCACCGAGATCGATCGGGCCATCGGTTTGGCCGAGCAGATGCCGCCTCTGGCTCCCGGCGAGCTGTTCGATGCGGTCTTCGAGGAGCCGACGCCCAATCTTCGCAGGCAACGGTCCGAGATCGGGGCAGGTCCAGAGTGACGGTGAGGACCGTCGCCCAGGCACTGAACGATGCCCTCGATCTTGCCCTCGGCAAAGACGAGACCGTCGTCGTCATGGGGGAGGACGTCGGTCGGACCGGGGGGGTGTTCCGGATCACCGATGGCCTCCACCAGCGCTACGGCTCGGATCGGATCATCGACACGCCTGTGGCGGAATCGGCCATCGTCGGGGTCGGCTTGGGGATGGCGATCGCGGGAATGAGGCCTGTGCTCGAACTTCAGTTCATGGGGTTTTCGTACCCGGCCTACGACCAGATCATCAACCATGTCGCCCGGATCAGGAACCGATCACGCCACCGCTTCACCGCACCGATGGTGATTCGCATCCCGTTTGGAGGCGGAATCGGCGCCGCCGAGCACCATTCCGAGTCGATGGAGGCTATCTATACCCACATCCCCGGGCTGAAGGTCGTAGTCCCCTCGACGCCGTTCGATGCCAAGGGCCTCCTGCTGGCGGCTATCGAGGACCCCGACCCGGTTGTCTTTCTCGAGCCCATTCGGCTGTACCGCGCGGTCAAAGAAGACGTCCCCGACGGGTGGTACACGCAACCGTTGGGCGAGGCCCGGGTCGAGACCGAGGGCTCGGATGTCACCCTGATCACCTGGGGCGCCATGACCAAGGAAGCCCGCCAGGCGGTGACCGTCCTGGCCGCGGAGGAAATTCGGGCGGAGCTGATCGACCTGCGTTCGCTGGTGCCTCTGGACGAAGAAGCGATTTTCGCATCGGTCGAAAAGACCAGTCGGGCGGTTGTCATCCACGAGGCTCCCCGCACCGGTGGGTTCGGAGGTGAGATCGCCGCCCTGATTCAGGAAAGGTGCCTGTACGAGTTATCGGCACCGATCCAACGGGTAACAGGTTGGGACACTGTGTTTCCCCTCAAGCGGTCCGAACATCACTATTTACCTTCGGTCGAACGGATCGTTGCCGCCGTCCGTCGCACCCTGGAGGCTTGATGGCGAAGGAGTTCCGTCTCCCCGACATAGGCGAAGGTCTGACCGAAGCCGAGATCGTCCGATGGCTGATACCCGTCGGAGGTGCTGTCAAGGCCGACCAACCGGTCGTCGAGGTCGAAACCGACAAGGCAGTCGTCGAGATCCCATCGCCATTTGCGGGCTTCGTCATTCATCACGGGGGCGCGGAGGGACAGACGATGGCCGTCGGCGACGTGCTGGTGGTAGTGGGGGAGGAGGGAGAAGTCTGGCCGGCCAACGCCCCGTCACCTGTCACTGACGAAGGGGCCGCCGAATCGCGACCGGACGGCCAGCCTGCCGACGAGGTCGTCGACGTGATCAACGAACAGGTGGCGACCGACGAGGGCATGCCCGAACCCGGATCTCAACCTTCCGCCCCTCGGGAGCCATCGGCAACCGAGCCGCCATCTTCAACCCCAGAAACACCGGCACCAGAGACAATGGAGTCTGGCTCCGGGGCCTCTGAGTCGGTGAAGCCGATCGTCGGGAGCTTGAGCGAGGATGCCTTCGAACTCGCCCCGCGCCAGGGCCGGGTGGCGGCGGCCCTATCACGGGCCCAGGCGCTGCCGCTCGTTCGCAAGCTGGCTCGCGATTTGGGGGTGGACCTCGAGGAGATCACCGGCACCGGTCCCGACGGAAGGATCGTCCGAGAGGACGTGCTCGCCGTTGCCGAGGCCAGGGCCGCTCAGGCCGGCCAGACCTTCGAGGCGCCGCCACCGGTGACTATGCCGCCGATGCCGGTATCCCGCCAGGGTGAGCGGCGTCCCATGTCGAAGCTGCGCAGGACGATCGCCGCCAACATGACGAAGTCATGGAGCGAGATACCCCATGTAAC
>DATEEG010000193.1:0-3747 GCA_035281305.1 Acidimicrobiia bacterium
TATCCGCGAACCGCCAGAAAGAACGCGTTGAGCATCCGCTAACCCGGTGGACCGGGGATTGGCGGATCGGATGGCGGATCGCGGATCGCGGATCGGATCGCGGATCGCGGACTAAGCGGATCGCGCCTCCTTCAACCCCCATTGCATCGTTTAGAGGTCCGGTGGGTCACAGTTGTTGACAAGTGGGGGAAAGTGGGGCATAGTGTCAGTGTCTGTGGAGGACAGCAATCGATGAGGGATATGACCGAGTGTTCGTCGGCAAGGCGTTTCACACAATTGATGAGAAGGGCCGTGTGGTCCTCCCCTCGTCGTTTCGGCGCGTTCTCGAAGGCGACGGCGACCACAAGACCTGCGTCCTCACTCGAAGCACGGACGGTTGTCTGATGCTTTTTCGCCCGCCCGACTTTCAGAGGCAAGCCGACGAGTTGATGGCTGCTGCGGTGGATCCGGCTGGTAGGCGCAAGCTGAGGACCTTTACGGCCAACGCCGATCACCTCGCCCTCGACAAGGCCGGCCGTCTCATCGTCAACGAAGAACTTCGTCGATTCGCGTCGATCACCCTCGGCGACGAGGTGGCGATCGTCGGCATGTACGACCGAGCCGAGATTTGGAACCGCGAGGCGTACCTGGCCATCGCGGCCAAAGGTGACAGCGAATTCCTCGACGTCGAGGACGAAGGAGAGGTCTCTCCCGCTTAGTCCTGGATCATCGCCAGCCCCCCGGTTACCAAACGGAAGGCCCCTGACTCCGCCCTCTTCCTTTTGGTGCCAGCGCCCGGGGGGCTGGCCATGACCCAGGACCGGGAGTACCACCGGCCGGTGATGGCCGAAGAAACGGTGGAACTGCTCGGACCGGTTCCGCCGGGAGTGGTGATAGACGCCACTTTCGGTGGGGGGGGTCACACGAGGAGGTTGTTGGAGGTGTTCAGCTCCGACCACCGGGTGCTCGGCATCGACCGGGATCCGGAGGCGGTGGCCCGAGCCTCAAATGAGGGAGGACGGTTGCAGGTGGTCCGCGGAAACTTCGCCAATCTGGCGAGGATCCTGGAAGAAGCGAACGTGACAGCCCCGGTCGGGGTTCTGTTCGACTTCGGCGTTTCCAGTCATCATCTCGACGACCCCGCCCGCGGATTCTCATATCGGCACGGTGGCCCTCTCGACATGAGGATGGACCCGGACCAGGATCTCACGGCCGCGGACCTCGTCAACGGCCTCGACGTGGCCGAGCTGAGCGCCCTCATCAAGGAACTGGGAGAAGAGCCGATGGCAGGCCGGATTGCCGCCGCCATCGTCAGAGCCCGTCCCATCTCCGACACCGCCCGGCTGGCTGAGGTCATTGCCTCGGCGGTACCGCCGTCCCGAACTCGCGAAACCGGCCGCCGGCGACTTCATCCCGCCCGCCGCACCTTTCAAGCATTGCGCATCGCCGTCAACGCTGAGTTGGAAGCGGTCGAAAAGGGAATCGATCAGGCTCTCGAAGTCCTTGCCCCTGAGGGGAGAGTCGTTGCAATCTCCTATCACTCCCTCGAGGACCGAATTGTCAAGCGCCGCTTCGCAACGGCCGTCTCCGGGTGCGTCTGCCCGCCCGATCTTCCGATCTGCGGATGCGGGGCGGCTCCCAAATACCGCAGCCTGACCCGTGGCGCGGTCAAGCCTTCCCAGGTTGAAGCTGTCTCCAATCCCCGCGCTCGATCTGCCCGCCTGCGGGGACTGGTCAGGGTGGCGGCATGACGGCGCGGGCCCTCCGCAACCCCCGGCCAACCCACGGACTGCGCGTGGTCACCGGGCGGCGCCAGAACCGCCAGCCGATCGCGCCCTGGCTGATCTTCTCCCTGGTTGCGGTCGTCGCGTTTCTGGGAATGGTCCTGACCAGAACCTCCCTCGACCGGATCGCCATCGAGCTGTCGACGGTTGAAGCGCAACTTGCCGAGGCTAAGGGACTCAATCAGCGCCTCCGCCTGGAGATCGCCCAGCTGGAAAGCCCCGCCCGGGTGGCTCCGGCCGCCCAGGAGTTGGGCATGGTCTATCCACAGTCGAGCAACCGCCTGGTGGTAGAGGGCGTGTTGACGGAGACCGTGGCCGACCCCCGGTGGTCTGAGATGAACCGTTTCGCCGCGCCGGCCGATAGCTCCCCGCCAAACGAGGCGCCTTCTGCCCAAAGTGTTGATCCATGATCGGCTACCGCGCTGGGGCCGGATCGCCGCGTGCGGAGTCGCCGCCCGTCGGTATCACCTACCGGCGCCGGGGCTGACGTGGCCGCCCGCCGCGCGGGCCGGCGGCTAACCACGGCCCACCTCCGGTTGGGTCTCCTCGGAATTGGTCTCGGGCTTGCCTGGCTAGGCATGGGAGTGCGTCTCTATCAGGTGCAGGTAGTCCAGGCTCCCAAGCTGGCCGAGGAGGGGACCGAACAGCGCCAGACCGAGCGCCAACTGATTCCGCAGCGAGGCAACATCTTCGATCGGAACGGCGACCCGCTGGCAATGACCGTCGAGGCCGTCAGCATCTATGCCCACCCCCAGGAGCTCGATGAGCCGGTCTTCGTCGCCCAGCAAGTTGGGGGGCTGTTAGGACGCGACCCCGGCGATCTGCTTTCCGAGCTCCAGTCAGGCTCCGGTTTCGTCTACTTGAAACGCCAGGTCGAATTGGATCTGGCCGAACAGGTGATGTCTCTCGAAATTCCCGGGATCTACGCTCATGACGAGGCCAAGCGGGTCTATCCAACCGGCACGATTGCCAGCCACGTGGTCGGTTTTGTGAACGTCGACGGGGTCGGACTCGAAGGTATCGAGTACGAGTTCGAGGATCAGCTGCGGGGGGTCCCGGGGGACGTGACCTTCGAGCAGGCGCCGAGCGGAGTTCCGATTCCGTGGGCCCCGTCGCAGTCGTCCCCGGCGATTCCAGGTGACGATCTGATAACGACCATCGACCTTCCGATCCAGTACACGGCAGAGCAGGCTTGCCAGGAAACGGTGGTTCTGACCACTGCGACCGGTTGCTGGATCGTGGCCATGGAGGTGGAGACCGGTGCCGTCCTCGCCATTGCCGGTGCCCCCGGGTTCGACCCCCTCGTGCGCCAAAGCTCGGACGGATCACCGTTTTCCAACTTCGCCGTCCGCGGCATGTACGAGCCAGGCTCGACTCAGAAGCTCATAACCGTGGCGGCTGCGATCGAAGACGGTGTCGTCGGCCCCGACACGGTCATCGGTGCCGTCACGGACCAGATCGAACTCAGACCGGGGGCGTGCAAGTCCGCCACCGACGAAGTCTTCGGGTGTTACTCCGACTTCACCGATCACGAGACCAAGGACATGGCAGTGATCGATGTGTTCCGGGAATCGTCCAACGTCGGAACGATCCGGATCGCCCAGATGATGACGAGGGACCAAATTGCCGGCTACCTCGACCTGTTCGGGTTGGGAGGTCCGACCGGCCTCGACTACCCCGGTGAGGCATCGGGACTCATCAACCTCGACCCGTCGTGTCAGACCTGTCCGCTGTCGGCGGCGATCGGATACGGCGTGGCCGTCACCCCGCTCCAGATGGCCGCCGCCTACGGCGCCATTGGCAACGACGGTGTCTGGATCCAGCCTCATATTCTCGACTTCAGTCATGGCCTCGACGGCCGTAACGAGGTGTCCGCGACGGCCAGCCATCGGGTCGTGAGCGAGCGGACCGCCTACCTCATGCGCCAACTCTTATCGCAGGTGGTCGAGGCCGGTACCGGTATCAGCGCCCAGATCCCGGGCTA
>DATEEG010000194.1:0-3914 GCA_035281305.1 Acidimicrobiia bacterium
CTCGCGAGATGTGAGCGGCCCGCCCAAGGCGTCCACACGGGTCCGGACGTCTGGCCCGTGCCGGTGGCAATGGAAGCCTCTTTACGCGGACGTAGACTGATTCTCATGACCGTGCAGACGAAAGCCGAGCAGTCGGTGGTCGAACCCGGGATCGACGAAATTGGCGCCAGGGCGAAGGCGGCGGCCCTCCTGCTTGCCCGGGCAACCACTTCGGCCAAGAACACTGCCTTGCTGTCCGCCGCCGACGGCCTCGAGGCGGCGGCGCCACATCTGATCGAGGCCAATCAGGCCGATGTTGCCCAGGCTCAAACCGAGGGTATCTCGGGCGCTCTGCTCGATCGGCTCCGCCTCACATCACAGCGAGTTTCCGGGATGGCCGCCGGCCTTCGCCAGGTTGCCGGATTGGCCGACCCGGTCGGCGAAGTGACCGAAGGATTCACCCGACCCAACGGACTGAGGATGACCCGGGTCCGGGTTCCTCTCGGAGTAGTGGCCGTCATCTACGAAGCCCGACCCAACGTGACTGCCGATGCTGCCGCCTTGTGCTTGAAGTCGGGCAATGCCGCGCTGCTCCGAGGGTCCTCATACGCACTCCGCTCAAACCTCGCTATCGCCACGGTCATCCGAGCCGCGCTCACCAAGGCGGACCTCCCGGTCGACTCCGTCCAGGTCCTCGAGGACACCTCCCGGGCCGGTGCGAAAGCTTTGATGCAAGCGAGGGAATGGGTCGATCTCCTGGTCCCACGAGGCGGGCCGAATCTGATTGCCGCAATCGAAGCTGACGCGACCGTTCCTTTCGTCATCGACGGCGCCGGCAACTGCCACGTCTACATCGACGCCGCGGCCAATCTCGACATGGCCGCAGACATCGTCGTCAATTCGAAGACACACCGGCCCGGTGTCTGCAACGCGGCGGAGAAACTGCTGGTCCATCGGTCGGTTGCTTCGGAATTCCTGCCCAGCGTGAGCAAATTGCTGGCTGACGCCGGGGTGGAGCTGCGAGGGGATGATGCCTCCCGCCAACTGGTCGAGTCGATGTCCCCCGCGTCGGAAAGCGACTGGCCGACCGAGTACCTCGACCTGATCATGGCGGTACGAGTGGTCGATTCGATCGATGACGCACTGGCCCATATACGCCGTTATGGCAGCGGCCACACCGAGGCCATCGTGACTGAGGATCTGACGGCGGCTGACAGGTTCGTCGACGAAACCGAGTCGGCGGTTGTCACGGTCAACGCCTCCACCCGATTCACCGACGGCGAGGAGTTTGGGTTCGGAGCGGAGATCGGCATCTCCACCCAAAAGCTGCACGTGCGCGGGCCGATGGGTCTCAGGGCACTGACCTCCGAGCGCTGGGTGGTCCGGGGTCAGGGCCAGGTCCGCTGATGGCGGTCCCAGCAAGTTCGGCTCCATCGAATCTCACCTCCCCGGTGCTGGCGAGTCCCTCCCTGGTCAAAGAGGCGCTGGCCGCCCAGGACTATCTCGCCGACGACCGCATCGCCCAGGTCGTTTTCCTGGCCGCCCAGCTGTCAAAGCCGGTGCTGGTCGAAGGTCCGGCCGGTGTCGGCAAGACCGAGTTGGCCAAGGCCCTGGCCGCTGTCACCGAACGGCGCCTGATCCGACTTCAGTGTTACGAAGGTCTGGACGAAGCCAAGGCGCTGTATGAGTGGAACTACAAGAAGCAGCTGCTCCGAATCCAGGCCGACTCCGACAAGGAGTGGAATCAACTCGAGGAGGACATCTTCGCCGAGGAGTTTCTGCTCGCCCGGCCCCTGTTAGAGGCGATCAGATCACCCCGGCCCGTCGTTTTGCTGATCGATGAGGTCGACCGCGTCGAAATCGAGACCGAGGCCCTTCTGCTCGAGATCCTTTCCGACTTCCAGGTCTCGATTCCCGAACTGGGAACGGTGGTGGCGTCGACGACACCGTTCGTAGTACTGACTTCCAACAACACCCGGGAGCTCTCGGAGGCGCTGAAGCGTCGCTGCCTGTTCCTTCATATCGCGTATCCCGATGCGGAACGAGAGAAGGAGATCCTTCTGCACCGGGTTCCGGGGCTACCCGATCACATGGCCGTCCAGATCGCCCGGGTAGTCCGCTCGATTAGGGGCATGGATTTGAAGAAGGCTCCCTCCGTGTCGGAATCGATCGATTGGGCTCGAACCTTGCTGGCCCTGTCGATCGAGCACATCGACGAGAAGGTGGTTGGCGAGACCCTGCATGTTCTCTTGAAGTACCAGACCGATATCGACAAGGCCGCCAAAGAACTGGGCGGAGTCACAGCAATTCAATGAGGGTTGGTGCTGGATGAAGGTCGGCGGAGCATGATCACGCTGCTGACCGACTTCATCGGAGAACTTCGCGCGGCGGGGATCCCGGTGTCGATGGTCGAAGCGATCGACGCAATGGAGGCCGTCAAACTGGTGGACATCGGCGATCGGTCGGCTCTCAAGGCGGCCCTGGGCGCCACCCTGGTGAAGAACGCCCGCCACTACCAGGCTTTCGACGTGGCGTTCGAGGTCTTCTTCGCCCATCACCGCAACCTCGATCCTGACGAGAAAAGCCCTTCCGCATCGGCCGGGCGTGAAGGCGGTCCGTCGACCGGCCAGTCCGGTTCGCAGTCTGAGATCGATGAGCTTGTCGAAGCACTGTTCCGAGCGATCATGGGCGGCGATGCGGGCGCCCTCGAGGCAGCGGCCCGCAGGGCCGTCGAGGAATTGGCGGGGATCGAACCGGGGCGGCCGGTCGGTGGCACTTATTACCTGTACCGGACGCTGCGCCGTCTTGATCTCGATGCGCTCCAGGAGAGACTCCTGGAGGCAGCTCTGGCCGGCCTGGACGAGGACGATGCCCTCGACACCCGGCTGGCTCGGGAAGAAGTGGACGCTCAGATCGCCCGCCTGCGCCAGGAGATCCAGGACGAGATCCGTCGCAGGCTCGTGGCTGATCGCGGGAGGCAATCGGTGGCTCGTACCCTCCGTCAGCCTCTGGTCGAGGACCTCGATCTGATGCATGCGACCCGTACCGACCTGGCCGACATCGAAGATGTGATCGAGCCGCTCACCCGCAAGCTGGCCGCCCGATTGGCGCGGAGGCGGCGGTTGCTTCGCAGCGGCAGGCTCGACTTCCGAAAGACGGTGCGACGATCTTTGGCCACCGGTGGCGTTCCGATGGACCCGGCCTTCCGCAAGGGCCGACCCCATCGACCCGAGGTGTTCCTCTTGTGCGACATCTCCGGTTCGATGGCGACGTTCGCGCGTTTCACGCTCCAGTTCACGTACGCAATGGCGACCCAGTTTTCGAAGCTCAGGAGCTTCGTGTTCATCGACACGGTCGACGAAGTCACCCGCTACTTCGGTCCCGGGATCGACTTCAACGACGCCCTCGGCAGGATCGCGACCGAGGCCGAAGCCGTGTGGCTCGACGGGCATTCCGACTACGGCAATTCGCTCGCCCGCTTCGAGGAACGCTACGGAAGCGAAATCACTCCACGTACGACCTTGATCATCACCGGCGACGCCCGCAACAACTATCGGCCTCCCCGAGCGGAGCTTCTCGGGCAGGTCGCCCAGAAGGCCCGGGCGGTGTATTGGTTGAACCCCGAACCGAGGTCCTATTGGGACAGTGGCGACTCGGTCATGGGGCGTTATTCCCCCTTCTGTGACGGGACCTATGAGGTCCGAACCCTGCGCCAATTGGAGCATTTTGTGGAGCATCTGGCCGTCCCGGGGCATCTGTCGGGACGGCGGCAACGGACTGCTCAACTAGAGAGCCCCGATGGCCGATAGCTCTGTAACGAGTCAGCCCGAGAGGCATTGAAGAAAATGGGTCACCGAATCCTGGTTGTTGAAGATTCTGCGGTTATACGCCGCCTGATCGAGGTTTGTCTGAGGGCAGGCGATGTCGAGATCATC
>DATEEG010000195.1:0-9441 GCA_035281305.1 Acidimicrobiia bacterium
GGGCCGGGACCGGACCAACTCACCCCGCCTTTGACGACCCGGCCACCTTTCATCACCCACTCCACGTTGTCCAACAGAGTGATGTCTTCGATGGGGTCACCCCTCACCGCGACCAGGTCGGCGAACATCCCGGGTTCGAGCCCCCCGACCCGATCTTGCCAACCCAGCAACTCGGCGGCCCAAGCAGTGGCGGATTGGATCGCCGCCATCGGCGAGAGACCGTGGTTCACGTAATAGGAGAACTGGCGTCCGGCCAAGGAGTGCGGAAACACCCCGGCGTCGGTCCCGAAAGCAATCTTCACCCCCGCCTCGACGCACTTGACGAACCCGGCCCGCTGAGCATCGGTGGTCTCGAAGTTCTTGCGGAGGGTCTCGGCCGAATAACCCATTCGGGGACCCTCCTGGCCGATCCAGTCACCGTTATAGATGTCTGCGACGAGCCAAACGTCGTTGGCCGCCATCAACTCGACAGCCTCCGCATCCATCAACGACCCGTGCTCGATCGACCTCACGCCCGCCCGGACCGCTCGCTTGATCCCTTCCGCTCCGTGGGCATGGGCCGCCACGTAACGGCCGGAGAGGGATGCTTCCTCCACCGCCGCCCGGATCTCGGTTTCGGTGAACTCGGGTGCGCCGGGGTTGGTGCCCGAGGTCAGAACCGCCCCGGTGGCGATGACTTTGATGAAGTCGGCGCCTCGCCCGAAGAGTTGGCGAACCGTCGCCCGCATCTGATCGACTCCGCTTACAACCCCGAAGCGAAGTTCCTTCGGCACCACCTCATCGACGTCGACGGCCAGACCGGTGATGTCGCCGCCACCTCCGGGACAAGTAACGAAACAGCCGGCGCATTGCATGCGAGGTCCTTCGACCCAACCACCCTCGATGGCCTCGCGGAGGGCGACATCCCCGAAGGCGCGGAAGGTGCCGATGTCGCGCACCGTCGTGAATCCGGCTCGAAGGGTGTCGGCGGCGTGCTTGACGCCAAGAAGGGCTTCTTCGGCTCCGCTTCGGGTCACAAGCGCTGCGTAGCCGTTGCCGGAGTCCACCTCACCAACCAGATGGGAATGGCAGTCGATCAGGCCGGGCAGGAGGGTATGTCCTGAGAGGTCGATGGCGACGGCATCGGCCGGAATCTCGCCCTTGGGAATCAACGCTTCGATGCGATCCCCGGCGATGACGACCGCCTGGCCGCCCACGACCGATGGAGTCCTCGGATCAACCAATCGGTCCGGTAGGAGAGCCAATCGTGGCACGAACTTCCTCGAGCTTTCTTTCGCTTGCTAACCCACTATGTAACCGGAACTGGCCGAGCGCGGTGCCGTGGCTCAAGGTTTCGTGTCAGATCCCGATACGAATAGGTTCCCCTTTTCCCGACCCAGGTGGAGCTCAGCATCCACCAGCGTCAACGGGAGGTCTCACTTGTTCGGCTCACCCCTGGGATCTGCCCGTTCGACCAAAATCAGAAGAGGATGGCTAATGGCGATCGCGACGGCCCTGCTCGCCGCGACGATGCCAGCAAGCGCGCAAGCAGCTGCGGAGCCGCAGGCAATCATCAACGCTTCGGGCGGAGATGCCGGAGAACCCGGCCTGCGGATTCATTACGGCAACGGTCAACTACAGGTCTACCGCGATGGGAACGCGCAACTTTATCCGGGTTCGGAGCCCAACGGACTGCCCTCGACTTGGTTCTACAACGCGATTGCATTGAACCTGGAAGGCATCGCCTACACGCCGGCCGCAGACATGGTTCCGGGTTTCCGGTTTGCGGACACGACCCAGACCGGAGGGTCCGCTTCCGGCAGCGGCACGATTGCCGGGACGCTCGACACCGGAGTGGCGGGATTCGTTGTCGCCGTCACCATCGACTACACGTTTCCAAACGAGTACTTCAGCTTGACACTGACGATCGATGGAGGGACGACCACCCTTCCTCTCAAGCTTTATCACTTCGGGCTTTCGCAGGCGTATAACTACCCTGGGTTTCACGTCGCCACCCCTCCCACGGTGGGGATCGCCGCGGCTGGCATGGTCCAGGCCTTCCGGTATCGGAGCGGCGTCCCATGGACCGGATATTTCAGCGGCTATTTCACGGATGCTTGGAATTTGATCCAGACGGGGTCCGATTTCAACGACGCCATCAGTACAAACGGTGACCCGAAAACATACGGGATCATGTGGGACCTGGGCACCGCTGCCGGCGCCCACTCCGTCTCTTATGAGATGGTCTTCAGCGATGCTCTGCGACCGGCCGCTGATCAGATGGTGGCTCCTACCGCGGTTGGCGGTGTGGCATCGGCTGCGGTGACGATCACCGCTCCACCCGACAACGGCTCGGCGATCACCGGTTACACGGTGACGGGTGATCCGGGTGGGGCGACCTGCTCGATCGCAGCAGGTGAAACGTCTTGCGTCGTAGGCGCCCTGACCAACGGGATCGCCTACACGTTCACGGCCACCGCCACCAACGGCAACGCGACCAGCATTGCTTCGCCTCCTTCCAATTCGGTGACGCCGATGGCTCTCCCGCCGGTCAGTCCCGAGGCCGAAGGCGTGTTTGCGCTCACCTTTGTGGACACCGGTCTCGGAGAGATGTCGGACGCTGCCTCCTGGCTCGCCCTGCAGGGAATCGCCCTGGGTTGCAAAGGCGGGGAGGCCCCCCGGTTCTGCCCGGACGATCTGGCGACGAGGGCGGAGGTAGCGACGTTCCTGACTCGAGCTCTCGGCCTTCCGGCGACGGCGGTGGATGCCTTCGCCGATGACGACGGTCACCTGTTCGAAGACAACCTCAATCGCGCTGCCGCCGCCCGAGTGTTTCTCGGATGTGCCGACGGCACGGTTTGTCCGAACGCCCCGATCACCCGAGGGGAATTGGCTGCGGTATTGGTCCGAGCCCTGAACCTGGTCACAAACTCACCGAAGTCCTTCGCCGACTCCAATGACCACTGGGCGAGGTCTTCCGTAGAGACCGTCGGAGGCTTGGGAATCTCGATCGGATGTACCGCCGACGGAGCAACCTTCTGCCCGGAAGCCCTCGGAACCCGCGGTGAGATCGCCGTGTTGCTCTATCGGGCCCTGACGCTCGATTGAGGACTGGCCCGCCAGGGACCGTGACGCCGGTGATCGTAAGGTCAATGCCCGGGGTCCGGTGGCCTCAGGAGGTTCATGTGCGGGGCCGTTGAGATCCAACGACTCCTGGTCGCCGGGGGCGACCTCAAGGTTTCTGGCGAGATTCCGATGCCTATATGTTCTGCCCGTCCAGCACCCCGGTGGAGCCCCCTGTTCCACCGTCGTTCTCGGAGGTAGAAATGTTGTTCCGCTCACTGCGGGAGCTCTCGCGCCCTGCCCAAGCCAGACAGTGGTTAGTCGCGGGAACCCTGACCGCGCTCTTTGCTACCACCCTGCCATTGACGGCCCAGGCCGCTTCGCAGGCCGAGGTTGTCCTCAACAGTGCAGGGGGCAACTCGGCCGGGGACGGACTCCGGATCCACTATGGGAATGGGCAACTGCAGGTGGCACGGAATGGCGCTAACCAGATGTACTACCCGTGGCAAACTCCCGGCAGCGTTCCGAACCCGTGGATCTACAACGCCATCGCTTTGAACATCGACGGTGTTGCGTACACCCCAGGGGCAATTAGCTCGATCAACGGGGCGCCTTTCGCCAACACAACTCAATCGGGCGGTTCTACGGGAAGCGGCACGATCGCAGGAACCCTTGAAACTGGCGTTGCCGGGTTCGATGTCGACGTGACCATCACCTATACCCTTCCAAACGACTACTTCAACGTGACCCTGGTGGTCAATCGGGGCGCAACGACTCAGCCTCTCAAGCTCTACCACTTCATCGACTCGTATCTCGCGGGGGCAGACGAGGGACCCGGATTCTTTACCGCCAGCCCTGCCACAGTCGGTGTCGCCAAACCGGGCACCGTTGAGGCGTTCCGCCACGTGAGCGGCCCCGCCTGGACCGGGTATTTCAGCGGCAATTTCCAGCTTCCCTGGCCACAGGTCGCGGCCGGCCAGAACTTCGACGATGCCATCAACGCCGACCCCACCACAGACAATGGGTTCGGGATCATGTGGGACCTCGGCACCGCGGCCGGAACCCACACCGTGTCCTACGACATGATCCTCATCACCGACGCCCCCCTCGTCCCAGACTCGATGGTGGCACCGACCGCCGTGGGAGGTGACGCCAGCGCGGCGGTGAGCCTTACCGCCCCGGCCGACAACGGTTCCGCCATCACCGCCTACACGGTGACTGCTCTCCCCGGTGGAGCAACCTGCACGGTGGCCGCGGCCACCTCCTGTGCAGTGAGCGGTCTGACCAACGGCGCGACCTACACCTTCACCGCGACCGCCACCAACGGCAATGGCACCAGCAATCCATCGGTCGCTTCCAATTCGGTCACCCCATCAGGGCCGCCGGCCACCATGACCGCCCCGACCGCCGTGGCCGGCAACACAATGGCCACAGTGACCGTCACATCTCCTGACGGCAACGGATCGGTGATAACCGGATACGCGGTGACGGCAGCCCCGGGGGGTGCGACCTGTGCGATCGTGCCGGCGGCGGTGACGTGTGCGGTGACAGGGCTCACCAACGGGATCGCCTACACGTTCACGGCGACCGCCACCAACGGCCACGGGACCAGCATTGCCTCGCCTCCGTCCAATTCGGTGACGCCGACGGCTCCGTCCCCAGACCCCGGTCCGACCCCGACTCCCACGGCCAACCCCATCTTCGATGTCGGCGGATCTTGGTTCGACGACATCCCGCCTGGAGAGATTGCGGTAGCCGCATCGTGGCTTGCATCCCAGGGCATCACTCTTGGCTGTGAGGGTGGCGCCAATCCCCGGTTTTGCCCGAATGACCTGGCTACGAGGGCCGGAATGGCTGCGTTCCTGACCAGAGCGTTGGGCCTTCCCGCCAGCGGAGTTGACGCCTTCCAGGATGACAACGGACACTCACTCGAAGATGGTCTCAACCGGACTGCGGCCGCGGACATCTTCCTTGGGTGCTCCAACGACCGCGATGTCTGCCCCGATGACGCGATCACCCGTGGCGAGTTGGCGGCGGTTCTCGTTCGAGCGCTCGACCTCGCAGCAAACAACCCGGGGGGGTTTGCGGACGTCGGTGATCATTGGGCCAGGACGTTCATTGAGACGATCGGTGGCCTGGGTATCTCGATCGGCTGCGAATCGGATGGAGGCCGGTTCTGCCCGGACGACTTTGCTACCCGCGGTGAGATCGCCCTGTTCCTCTATCGGGCCTTGACGACTGGATAGTTCCGGTCCGGAATCTCAAGCCCGGAAGTCCTGTCGGTACAGGTCATGCCATTTGCGGATGGCCTCTTCGTGGTACCCCATCCAGGTCCCGAGGACGCCTCCGACGAACAGGTCGATCGAAGAGGCGTCGATCGGTTCGGTGGAGGTCAGGTCGGCGACCGTCAGCGGATACGACGATGGCGCCGGTTCCAGCCACTGAAAGCCCCCGGTTCTCTTTCCGACCGAGACCGCCCGCACCCTGATGTCGATTGCCTTCTCAACGTCGGCTTCTGCCTTGAGAATCGCCCAAAGAGTCACGAGATGAACGGCAACCGACTGCCGCGCCTGTTGAGAGTCCACCCCAGGATGCTGGGCGGCATAGGCGTCGACCAGCAGGCTTCCATACCTGTCGCCGCCGACGACCGCATAACCACCGCCGAGCAGTGTGGTGTAGATCCGCCAACACGCCGGCGAAGCCCCGATGTAGCGGTGGGTCGGACCATCGACCGGTTCGAGGGACGCCTGGCATCCCGGACAGACCTCGCTCACAACGCACCTGCCTGATTGGAAGCGAGACGGGTCGCGATCTCACCCTCGTCGAGCAGGGGGCAGGTATCGCAATAGAGCCCGGACGTGCCCGTGTAAGCGAGACAGCAGACACTGCGCAGAGAGAACCACATTCCGGTGGATCGCTCGATGTGCCAGCGGGGTGTGATCCGGATCTCCTCGGGAGCAGTCGTCAGGATGGCCTCGGCGGCGGCAGCACCGGTCTCGACCGAGCCGAGGCTTGCAGCGGCGGCAATGAACGTTCGGGCAATGAGGTCGCTGACGCCGTGCCACAGGCCGGCCACCCCAACCTTTCGAACGGCGCGGATCGACTCGATGAGAGGACTCAGCGAGGCGACGATCATCGGGCCGATCGTCGGTGCGGACTCGTCCGGGTCTCCAACGATCACCGGATCTCCGCTGACAGCTACTCGGTCGAAAAGGCCCTGAGGGTGCTGTCGCAACCACACCGAATCAGGGGCGATGTCGGGAACCACGGGTGAAAGCAGGGTGCACCACGCTGTCAGGGAGATGAGAGGGTGAGCAACCTGCTGGATCAGAGAGGCGGCGGCGTAGCCGGCGTGGCCTCCGTAAGCGGATTCGAGGTGAGTCAACCTCCGATCGAGGTCCGCTGCGTCGGCGGAAAGATCCGTCAGGCAAATCCATTCGCTCCGGTCGGGTCGTCCCAGGATCGCCCGGTACCAGCCGTTGCCCCGATTGAAGGCATTGATCGCCGGAGCCAGCGGGTGGGATCCGGGTTCAAGCTCCAACGACTGCCTTCTGACCATTACGAGAGCCTAGGAACCAACCCGGCGGGGCCCGGGCAGCGCTAAAGCAGCGGAGGCGGACGGGCGATAGATACCGCAATGGCGATGGCACGCCTCCCGGCCGCTCCCGGTCCCACCGGTGACGCCTACCAAGGGTTCCCGGGCGACCCGGGTGATGACGCGTCGTTAGCGGGGAAAGGTGTCGGTGGCTGCCTCACCTCTCGTGCTCCCGCGATGGTCGCTCAGCGACTCCGATTGGCCTCGAATCCTATGAAGACACCCGGGTGAATCTGTCTCCGACGGTAGGCAGTCGAGCCGTGAAGTCCAAGATGTGGCTGATCTACCTGGGCGCTGGCTGCCTCGCTCTGACCTTGTTCCTCTTGGTCCCGGGCCTGCGCCTCGGCCCTATCTTCAACCTGATCGGATTGTCCGGTGCGGTCGTGATTCTGACCGCCACCAGAGAGCAGCCCAGTGGTGACCATCTGCCGTGGGTGCTCATAGCGGTCGGACTGGTTCTCTTCGTTGCCGGCGACGTGGTCACCTACAACCAAGACCGCCTCTTCGGCACCGAACTGCTCTTCCCCTCATTGGGGGACCTGTTCAGCCTGCTGGTCTACCCATTCCTCATAGCCGGCATCGTGCTGCTGGTCAGGCGCCAAGGCTCGGAACGTGACCGCGCAAGTCTTGTCGACTCTCTGATTGTCGGCATCGGGGTGGGGACTATCTCCTGGATGTTCCTGATTTCGCCCTACGTCGCCGACCTGACCCTGACGTTCGCCGAAAAACTGGTTGCCGTGGCCTATCCCTTCATGGATCTCGTCCTGGTGACAGTCGCGGTTCGGGTGGCGGTGGGTCGGGGCCGACGGTCGGCCGCGCTTCATCTGATAATGGCATCGATCGCCGTGCTGTTCTTGACAGACAGCGTTCATGGGTGGTTCGTTCTGCACGGCGGATACGACAACATGTCCGGTTATCTCGAAGGCGGTTGGGGCCTGTTCTATCTGTTGTTGGGGGCGGCTGCGCTCCACCCTTCGACGTTGACCTTCGACGAGCCTGCCCACGATGTCGAACCAGGGCGCCCTCGCCGGCGCCTTATGGTCCTTGGTGCCGCCGCCCTGCTGGTTCCGGCCATCAACTTCCTGGTGGCGTCGCGGGTTCAAACCAAGGTCGCGGCTGCGGCGTCAGCCGTCGCCTTCGCACTCGTCCTGGTGCGCCTGAACGGGCTCATGGTCGACATCACTCAGTATCGACGGTCGGTTCGGGCTTTACGCGACGCTGAAGTCAAGTATCGGTCCCTGGTGGAGGGTCTGCCGGCCATCGTCTACGTAGCGGAGTTTGGCAGCGACGGCGAGTTCAAATATGTGAGTCCCCAGGTCGAAACGATCCTCGGCTACACGCCTCATGAATTCGGGTCCGCCTCGATCTGGCTGCAACGGATCGTGCCCGAGGACCGACACATTGCGATCGATGCCGAGACGGAGCTGTTGCGGGGAAAGAACCGCGTTCAGTGGGAGTACCGCATCCTCGCCAAGGACGGGACTCTCGTGTGGATCAGGGAGGAGGCCGACTCGATTCTCGATGAAGACGGCAGCCCGCAGTACTTGCAGGGAGTCATGTACGACATCACCAATCAGAAGCGAGCTGAGGAGCAATTGGTCAAAGCCCTCGAGGCGGAACAAGAAACCAATCGCATCCGCTCGGAATTCGTGTTGATGATCAACCACGAATTGCGAACCCCACTCACCAGTGTCGTGACCGGGGCCGAGCTTCTGATCGACGAAAGTCTGGCTGCTGACGATCGTCGGCTGTTGGTCGAAGACATGATCCGCGATGGACATCGACTGGACGGTCTCATCGGCCAGATGCTGACAGTTGCTCGCGTGGAAAACCGCGGACTGAGCTACAACTTGAGGCGGACGACGGTTCTCAGCGTATTGGAGATGCTGCGCCGGGCCGGTGACGGAGGGCGCCTGACGATCAGCGGCGACCATCATGCTGCCGAAGTCGTCAACACCGATCCCCAGGCTCTGATCCAGTTGCTTCTCTCCCTGGCCGACAACGCCACCACCCACGGTGCCACCAGCGTGACGGTCGAGGTCGAGCGCTCTCTCCCGTTCGTTTCCATGCAGGCGGTAGGAAATGAACCCAGTCCGGCCCTCTACTTCCTCGTCCGCGATAACGGGCCGGGGATCGATCACGACTTCCTTCCGCGGGCGTTCGACAAATTCGAGAAGCAGAGTCGCAGCTCCGGCACCGGCCTCGGTCTCTATCTCGCCCGTCTCATGGCAGAGGCGATTGAGGGTTCCATACTCGTTCACACAGAACCGGCAGGCACGACCATGGCGGTTGCGATCCCTCACTTGCCGGTCGAGTCTCACGCCCCCAATGTCTCGCGCAAGCGAGCGATCCCGGGCGCCGCGATGCGGGAAGCCCACACACGAAGCGCCGCCAGCTGAGGGTCGAAAACGACCGGTCCGCAACGGAGTTTCCCGGCCGGTTAACCCACTGGGTCGTGGAGAGGCCGAGGTGGGTGACCGAAAGAGGGTCCCTACAATGCGGATCCACCGTTATCTCGAGATCCGTCAATCGATCGCCCCGGCTGGGAATCCAGGGCTCCGAACTAATCTTCTGATCTTGCGATAGTCAACGGTGACAGGGGTTTTCCGACCCTAACGACTTTCCGGGGTAGCTCAATTGGCAGAGCGGTGGACTGTTAATCCATAGGTTGAGAGTTCAAGTCTCTCCCCCGGAGCAAAACCCAACAAATACAAGGGAAATCGGCTGTTATCACCTCCTTCCGATCATTGCATATTGGTAGCACAGTGGATAACATTAGCGATTAGTGGCCACGAATCAACTGA
>DATEEG010000196.1:0-4579 GCA_035281305.1 Acidimicrobiia bacterium
CTTCCCAAACCGCTCGTTCGAGAGCCTGCTTCGTCCTGACAGCCATATGATGTCATAACGATGTCAGTTTGTCAAGCCCCTGATGTCAGGACGGCATCCGCGATCCGCCAAGCAAGAATCCAGAGCCGAAATCGACCCGCCCGAATTTCCGTTCTGGCGGATCGCGGATAGCGGATCGCGGATCGCGTTCCCTTAAATCAACTTCCTCTCGATGGCCCAGCGGGTGAGTTCGTTTCGGTTGGACAACTGGAGTTTGCGGAGGACCGCCGAAACGTGGCTTTCGACGGTCTTGATCGAGATTCCCAACTCTGCGGCGACTTCGCGGTAGGTGTAGCCGCGGGCGATGAGCTGAAGCACCTGGCGTTCTCGATCGGAAAGGAGGTCGAGTTCGGAATCCACCAGGCCGACCGGAATCGACGAGAAGGCGTCGAGGACGAAGCCGGCCAACCTCGGACTGAAGACGACGTCCCCGCCTGCCACGCGGTGAATCGCCTCACTCAGCTCATGAGGTGCGATCGTCTTGGTTACGTATCCGCGAGCGCCGGCCCGCACCACCGCCACGACATCCTCGGCTGCATCCGAGGCCGAGAGCGCCAGGAATTTGACCTCGGGATTCGTCTTGCGAACACCCTCGATCACGTGGCGACCGCCTCCGCCGGGTAGGTGGACATCGAGCAGGACTACGTCGGGCCTTCGTTCCTTGATCAGCTCGACGGCCGGACCGACCTCGGACGCTTCCCCGATCACGACGATGTCGCTTGCCAGGCCGTGGCGAATGCCCATCCTGAAGAGGTCGTGATCATCGACCACGAAAACTGTGATGACTTCGTGTTCCGGCTCACTCAATTGGGCACCTCCAGACGAATCTCGGTTCCCTGTCCGGGAGTGGAACGGATCTCAGATGTTCCTCCCACCTGGGCGACCCGCCGGGCAATCGAGTCATGCAGTCCCCGCCGGTCGCGGGCCACCCCGTCGGGATCGAAGCCGACCCCCCGGTCGCGAACGAACAGCCGCAGCCTCGAGTCGTCGGCTTCGACGTAGACCGAGACGACCTCGGAACCCGAGTGTTTGGCAGCGTTGATCATCGCCTCGCGGGCGGCGCCCACCAGCGCTTCGGCCGCGAGGTGGAAAGAAGACTCTCCGACCGTCACCACTTCGACCTTGACCCGGTAGGAGTCTTCGATCTCGGCCGCGACCTGGCGGACCGCCTCCGCCAGACCCGCCGGCTCGCGACCGGTCGCTCCGAACAGCCATTCACGCAAGTCCCGCTCCTGGCGGCGCGCCAGCGCCACCACCCGGGCGGCATCGGCTGACTCGCGCTGAATCAGTGCCAGGGTCTGCAAAACCGAGTCGTGGAGATGTGCCGCCATCCGGCTCTTCTCCTCCGCTCTCGCTTCGGACTCCTCAGCCGAGCGCCGGGCGGCGTCAGTCTCATAGATAACGTGGACGGCCCAGCCGACTATCCCCGCCAGCATGAGGTAGGTGACAAGCTGGGACAGCCGGGATAAGACATCCCCCAGGTCGGCGACTTCGAACCGAGCCAGGGTCACAGCCGAAAGGACGCCGGCCACCACCCAGCCCCACCGCCGACCGCGGACCGCGGCAACCGCCACCGCAATACCCGGGAATCCCCCATAGAAGAAGTCGTTGCTACCGGCCGCGTCGGGAGCGAGCAGGGCATACGACGCGAGGATCGCGTCCCCCGCCGTCATCCAGGTGGGATCGGATCCCTGTCGGCGCAGCTGATCGAACGACGTCGCCAGGCCCCAGACCACCGAAGCCCCGGCGAGGGCCCAGGCGAATGCCGGATCAGGCAATGGGTCGCGCGCCAGCGCCACGAGGACCAGGACCAGCATCCAGGCGAGCCCTACCAGGCGAGCCCCGCCGGCGATTCGACGGAGGGTCAGCCGGATGTCTTGCCTGGTTGCAAGCTCAGCACCGCCGAGGGCGGTGTCCTTCCGCCCGGCGAGACTTGCGTCAGATTCGCTCAACGATCATCGCCATTCCCTGGCCTCCGCCGACGCACATCGTCTCGAGACCGAGGCTCTTGTCCAGAGTCTCCAGATCATTGAGCAGAGTTGTCATGATCCGGGCTCCCGTCATCCCGAACGGGTGCCCGAGGGCGATGGCACCACCGTGCGGGTTCAACTTCTCGAGGTCAATCCCCAGTTCGTCGACCACCGCCAGGACCTGGGCGGCGAAGGCCTCGTTCAACTCGATGACGTCGATGTCGGACAGTGACATCCCGGACCGATCGAGCACTTTGCGAACCGCCTCGATCGGACCCACTCCCATGATCTCCGGCGCCAGGCCCGACACTGCCGAAGCGACGATCCTGGCCCTCGGAGTCAGCCCGAGCGAGCGAGCCCGGGCTTCCTCCATGACCAGCACCGCGGCCGCACCGTCGTTGAGAGGACATGAATTTCCCGCGGTCACCGTCCCGCCCGGTTTGAAGACTGGATCGAGGGAAGCCAGTTTTTCGATGGTGGTGTTCGCTCTCGGCCCGTCGTCGACCGCCGCCAAGCGGCCGTCCGGCAGGTCGACGGCGGTTATCTCTCTTTCGAAGAATCCGTTCTTTTGGGCCTCCACCGCCAGGTCCTGGGACCGTTTGGCGAATTCGTCCATCCTTTCCCGGCTGATACCGAACTGCTCGGCGACGTTCTCGGCGGTCAGGCCCATGGGGATATAGACCTGATTGATGAAGTCCGGCCGGCTGTCATCGGCGAACCTGGGGTTCAGGTCGGCGGAGTCGAAGCCCTTGCCATATGTCCTCGTCACCGACTCCACTCCCGCCGCGATGAAGACCTCGCCCTCCCCGGAGCTGATCGCATGCGACGCCATTCGGATGGTTTGCAGCGACGACGCGCAGAATCGGTTCACGGTGGTTCCCGGCACCGATTCGGGAAGACCCCCGAGCAACGCCGCGATCCGGCCCACATTGAAGCCCTGCTCGTGGTGGGTGAGGCCGCAGCCGAGCATGACATCGTCGACCGCTGCGGGGTCGAGCGCCGGCACTTTCCCCATCAGGGCGCTGATGGCAAGCCCGGCTAGATCATCGGCCCGGATGTCTACCAGCGAGCCCTTGTAGGCGCGCCCGATCGGGGTGCGGGCGGTTTCAACGATTACGGGTGAGGGCATGGGTCTCCTCGGTTCGGAACCGGGCAACGGTACCGTGCGTCTCAGCGCCAGATGAAGAAACGTCCTTCCCTGATCATCGCCCTCTTTGCCCTGCTCACGTCGCTCACGGCCTGCGCCAACGACGCCGAACCCGCAACCACGTCCACCGGCGCAACTACGACCACGACCAACGAAGCCACCACGACGGTCGGGCCCACCGTTACGACGGCTCCCATTGAAGACGGGGGCTGTCCGGGAGCCGGGGCCCTCGAGGACGGACAGCTACTCGATGCCAGTGAGCCATCGAGCGATGCCGAGCAGATATCGGCGATCGGCTGGGTCGGCGACCAGAGCTGCGAGGTCTTCACGATCGAGTTCACGACCGATCAGGGCGCCCCGGCCACTACCCCGCCGTCGGTCGAGGCGGTTTTCCTCCGGGAGGTCGGGATCCTGCGGGTTGCCATGGACGTCGAGATGACTTCGATCACCGACCAGCTGGCAGAGACCGCCCTGGTGCGACAGGTCTTCGTTCCTCGTTCAGAGGATCGGACGCTCTTCGTCGACCTTCACCTTTCCGCTCCCGCCCTGGCAACGGTCACGACGAGTTCCTCTCCGGCCCGGATCCTCATCTCGCTGGAACCGGGGGGTTTGGACTATGCCGGGACTCCGGCCATCGCGGTGAACGTCGTTCTGGTTACTCCGGTCGAAGGGCCGGTCGACGTGCCCGTGCTCGTGAACGGCTATTCCCGCAACTTCGAGGCCAACACGATCGGGCGCATCGTCCAGGGCGCCGATGTCCTGGCCGAGGGATTCACGACGGCAGCCGACTGGACCGAGACTTGGGGTGAGTTCGAGCTAACCCTGCAACCGGCGGGATCGGGGGCGGCGGATCTCTTCGTCGGCGAGCAGTCGGCTCAAGATGGGTCCGACCGCGGAGTGGTGGTACCAATCGACCTGCCATAGCCGATTCGCCGCCGGCACCTAAGGGCTGAGGAGTCCTTCTATCGGTGCGACCACCAGGTAGCGGGCCGCCAGATTGATCTCAGGAACGAGGGCAGTCACGAGGGGCACGATGAAGTCGCCTTGCGGAGTGGCGACTGTGAGACGGCTCTGGGGGGAGTCAGCGTCGACCGCCTTGATCGAACCAATCGCTTTCCCGGATGGATCTCGTACTTCGAGTCCGATCAGATCTTCAGGCCAGAACTCGTCGGCGGAGAGATTCCGCCGTTCTGAGGCGTCGATCGACAACGTCAGACCGCGCAAAGATTCCGCCGCATCGCGATCGTCGACGTCGACGAAGGACACCAGGAGGACCGCCTCGGAGTGCCGCACCGAGTGGATGGTCAGAACCCGGCCGGAGTCTGTTTCTAGAGAGGCGCCCGGGACGAACCGCTCGGGATTGTCGGTCTCCGGATGGACGACGACGGCCCCCTGCAAGCCGTGGGGCCTGCCCACGGTTCCA